>JBDIAF010000010.1:0-12996 GCA_039812245.1 Agromyces sp.
TCCTCGAGCGCGGTCCGGGCGCGGGCGAGCTCGGCCGAGGCATCCGTCGCGACCGCCGAGCCGGCCCCGCGGCCGGACGGCCGCTGCAATCGAGGCGCCACCCGCGCGACGGGGCCGATCGCGACGCCTGTTCCGATGCCGATCCCGTGCAACTCCTGCATCATCGCCTCCCCAGCGCGGTGCCTGGCTCGTGCTCCCACGATAGCCCGCGCGCCGCAGGACGTCGAAGGCGAGCCGACGCCGCCGCCTCAGCTCAGGCGATCGGCGCCGGCACGATCCCGAACGGGGCGAGCCCCGCGGCACCGCCGTCCTCGGCGGTCAGCACCCAGACGCCGCCGGCGTGCACCGCGACGGAGTGCTCGACGTGCGCCGCGTCGGAGCCGTCGGCGGTCGTCACCGTCCAGTCGTCGTCGCGCACGAAGGTCTCGATGGAACCGGCGACGATCATCGGCTCGATCGCGACGACGAGGCCGGGCTTCACCGCCGGCCCGCGGCGGTCGACCGCGTAGTTGAACACCGGCGGCTCCTCGTGCATCTGCCGGCCGATGCCGTGGCCCACGTAGTCGGTGAGGATCCCGTACTCGCCGGCGGCGCGCACGGCCTCCTCGATGGCGGCGCCGACCTCGTTCAGGTGGCGCGCCGTCGCGAGGGTCGCGATGCCGGCCCACAGCGCTCGCTCGGTCACCTCGGCGAGCTCGCGGCGCGACGCGACGACCTCGGGCCGCGCCGGGTCGTCGAGCACGAGCGTGAACGCGGCGTCGCCGTTCCAGCCGTCGACCTCGGCTCCGCCGTCGACCGAGACGATGTCGCCGGGCCGGAACGGGCGGTCGCCCGGGATGCCGTGCACGACGTCGTCGTCGACCGACACGCACAGGGTGTGCCGGTAGCCCGGCACGAGCTTGAAGTTCGAGCGCCCGCCGCGTTCGACGATGACGCGCTCGGCTGCGGCGTCGAGCTCGAGCGGCGTCGCGCCCACCGCGATGAGCCGCCGCGCCTCGGCCAGTGCGGCCGCGGTCGCCTCGCCGGCGGCGAGCTTGGCGCGCAGCTCGGCGGGCGACTTGTAGATCGAGCGGCGGAACACGCGGGGCGTCAGGCCGCCGCGCCCGGATGCCTCGGCGCGAGGCCGCGGGCGGCGAGGCCCTCGAAGATGCGGGCGGTGACCTCGTCGAGGGTGCCCACGCCGTCGACGCGCAGCACGAGACCGCGCGCGCGGTAGACCTCGAGGATCGGCGCCGTCTCTCGCTCGTAGATCGCGAGACGGTTCGCGATGGCCTCTTCGGTGTCGTCGGTGCGGCCCTGCTCGATCGCGCGCTGGCTGATGCGCGCGATCGACTCCTCGCGCGGCACCTCGAGCTCGATGACGGCGTCGAGCGACTCGCCGCGGCCCTCGAGGAAGGCGTCGAGGTCGTCGACCTGACCGCGGTTGCGCGGGTACCCGTCGAGCAGGAAGCCCTCGGCCGCGTCGGCCTGCGAGAGGCGGTCGGCGACGAGCGCGCTGGTCAGCTCGTCGGGCACCAGGTCGCCGGCCTCGATGATCGCCTGCACCCGCTTGCCCAGCTCGGTGCCGCCCGCCACGTTCGCGCGGAAGATGTCGCCGGTCGCGACCTGCGGCACGTCGAAGGCCTGTGCGACCAGCACGCCCTGGGTGCCCTTGCCGGACCCCTGCGGGCCGACGATGAGGAAGCGAGCGGAGCGGTCGGCGGAGCCGGTCATCGGAGGAGCCCTTCGTAGTGGCGCTGCTGGAGCTGCGCGTCGATCTGCTTGACCGTCTCGAGGCCGACGCCGACGATGATCAGGATCGAGGCGCCGCCGAACGGGAAGTTCTGGTTCGCGCCGACCCAGGCGAAGGCGATCAGCGGCAGCAGCGCGATGAGGCCCAGGTACATCGAGCCGGGCGCGGTGATGCGCGTGAGCACGTAGTCGAGGTACTCGGCGGTCGGGCGACCCGCACGGATGCCCGGGATGAAGCCGCCGTACTTCTTCATGTTCTCGGCCACCTCGTCGGGGTTGAAGGTGATCGCCACGTAGAAGTAGGTGAAGCCCACGATGAGCAGGAAGTACAGCAGCATGTAGAGCGGGTGGTCGCCCTTGGTGAGGTAGTTCGTGATCCACGCCACCCACGGCTGCATCTCCTCGCCGGCCTTCGGCTGGTTGAACTGCGCGATGAGGGCGGGCAGGTAGAGCAGCGACGAGGCGAAGATGACGGGCACGACGCCGGCCATGTTCACCTTGATCGGGATGTACGTGTTGTTGCCGCCGTAGGTGCGACGGCCGACCATGCGCTTGGCGTACTGCACCGGCACGCGCCGCTGCGACTGCTCGACGAACACGACGGCCACCACGACCACGAGGCCGATGGCGAGCACGATCGCGAACACGTCCCAGCCGCGCGAGATGCCGATGGCCCAGAGCGAACCGGGGAACGTCGAGGCGATGGAGGTGAAGATCAGCAGCGACATGCCGTTGCCGATGCCGCGCTCGGTGATGAGCTCGCCCATCCACATGATGAGGCCGGTGCCCGCGGTCATGGTGATGACCATGAGGAGGATCGCGTACCAGGCGTCGTTGGTGATGAGCTGCGAGCAGGAGGGGTCGGCCGAGCCGCTGAACAGCGCGCCCGAGCGGGCGACCGTGATGAGCGTCGTCGACTGCAGCACGCCGAGCGCGATCGTGAGGTAGCGGGTGTACTGGGTGAGCTTGGCCTGGCCCGCCTGGCCCTCCTTGTAGAGGGTCTCGAAGTGCGGGATGACCACGCGCAGCAGCTGCACGATGATCGACGCGGTGATGTACGGCATGATGCCGAGCGCGAAGATCGACAGCTGCAGGAGCGCGCCGCCCGAGAAGAGGTTCACGAGCTCGTAGAGGCCCGAAGCGCCCTGGTTGGCCGCGAGGCACGCCTGCACGTTCCCGAAGTCCACGAACGGAGCGGGGATGAACGAGCCCAGCCGGAACAGGGCGATGATGCCCAGGGTGAAGCCGATCTTCCGGCGCAGGTCCGGCGTGCGGAAGATCCGCCCGATGGCGTTGAACACTCGTCCTCCTGTTGCTCCGTCGTGGAGCGTCGTGCGCTGCGTTCGGGTCAGCGACCTGTCGGGTCGGCGACCGTGCGGTCGCGGCCCGAGTACGGCTCGAGCCTGTCGAGACCCCCGTGAATCATACGCGAGGTCCCGACAGGCTCGAACTTCGAATGGTGAATCGGACTTACTTGACCGAGCCGCCGGCGGCGACGATCTTCTGCTCCGCGGAGCCCGAGACCTTGTCGACCGCGACGTTCAGCTTCACCTGGACGTCGCCGTTGCCGAGCACCTTCACGCGCTCGTTCTTGCGCACGGCGCCCTTGGCGACCAGGTCGGCGACGGTGACGTCGCCGCCCTTCGGGTACAGCTCGGCGAGCTTGTCGAGGTTCACGACCTGGTACTCGACGCGGAACGGGTTCTTGAACCCGCGCAGCTTCGGCGCACGCATGTGGTACGGAAGCTGGCCGCCCTCGAAGCCGGGGCGCACCGTGTTGCGGGCCTTGGTGCCCTTGGTGCCGCGACCGGCGGTCTTGCCCTTCGAGCCCTCACCGCGACCGACGCGGGTCTTGTCCTTCTTGGCACCGGGCGCGGGGCGCAGGTGGTGCACCTTCAGGACCTGCTCGCGCTTCTCGGCGACGTCGGCCTTGGCGGCCGCCTTCTTGGCCGGAGCCTTCTTGGCGGGCGCCTTCTCGGCCGTGTCGTCGGTCTTCGCGGCGGCGGCCTTGGCCGGAGCCTTCTTCGCCGGAGCCTTGGCGGCCTCGGTCTTCTCGGCGGTCGCCTTCTTGGCGGGAGCCTTCTTCGGGGTCTCCTCGGCGACGTTCTTCTCGTCAGCCATTAGTCAATCTCCTCAACCTTCACGAGGTGAGCGACGGTGTTGACGTACCCGCGGTTCTGCGGGGTGTCCTCACGCACGACCGACTGGCCGATTCGCTTGAGCCCGAGGCTGCGCAGCGTCTCGCGCTGGTACTGCTTCTCGCTCACCTTGGACTTGATCTGGGTCACCTTGAGCTGCTTGGCCATCAGGCACCTGCCTTCGCTGCTGCGGCGGCCTCGGCCGCCTGGGCCTCGGCACGCAGGAGGCGGGCGGGAGCGACCTCGTCGTAGTCGAGACCACGACGGGCGGCGACCGCGCGCGGCTCCTCGAGCTGCTTCAGCGACTCGACGGTGGCGTGCACGATGTTGATGGTGTTCGACGAGCCGAGCGACTTCGACAGCACGTCGTGGATGCCCGCGCACTCGAGGACGGCGCGCACCGGGCCACCGGCGATGACGCCGGTACCGGGCGAAGCCGGACGCAGGAGGACGACACCGGCGGCCGCCTCGCCCTGCACCGGGTGCGGGATGGTCGAGCCGACGCGAGGCACGCGGAAGAAGTTCTTCTTCGCCTCCTCGACGCCCTTCGAGATCGCGGTCGGCACCTCGCGGGCCTTGCCGTAGCCGACGCCCACGAGGCCGTTGCCGTCGCCCACGACGACGAGCGCCGTGAAGCTGAAGCGGCGACCGCCCTTGACGACCTTCGACACGCGGTTGATGGTGACGACGCGCTCGAGGAACTGGCTCTTCTCGGCGTCGCGGCCACCGCGGTCGCGGCCCTGACCGCGGTCGCGGCCCCCACGGCGGCCGTCGCGCTCGCGGCGCTCGGGCTGCTGCTCCGAACCGGCAGCGGTCTCGACGGGTGCCTCGGTGGCCACCTCGGTCTCCTTCGTAACGTTGTTCTCGCTCACAGGCTCAGTCCTGCCTCTCGCGCTCCATCGGCGATCGCGGCGACGCGACCGGCGTACTTGTTGCCGCCGCGGTCGAACACGACGGACTCGATGCCGGCCTGCTTGGCGCGCTCGGCGACGAGCTCGCCGACCTTCTTCGCCTTGGCGGTCTTGTCACCGTCGAGCGCACGGAGGTCGGCCTCCATGGTCGAGGCGCTGGCCACGGTGCGGCCCTTGCTGTCGTCGACGACCTGCACGAAGACGTGGCGGGCCGAACGGGTGACGACGAGGCGGGGGCGCAGCTCGGTGCCGACGATCTTCTTCCGAAGACGGGTGTGGCGGCGCGAACGCGCGGCCGTCTTGCTCTTCACAGCCATGATTACTTACCTGACTTTCCGGCCTTGCGACGCACGACCTCGCCGGCGTAGCGGATGCCCTTGCCCTTGTACGGCTCGGGCTTCTTGATCTTGCGGATGTTCGCGGCGGTCTCGCCGACGGCCTGCTTCGAGATGCCGGCGACGGTGAGCTTGTTGTTGCCCTCGACCGTGAAGGTGATGCCCTCGGGGGCCTCGACCGTGACGGGGTGCGAGAAGCCGAGCGCGAACTCGATCGCGTTGCCCTTCTGCGCCACGCGGTAACCGGTGCCGACGATCTCGAGACCCTTCGAGTAGCCCTGGGTCACGCCGATGATGTCGTTCGCGATGAGCGTGCGGGTGAGGCCGTGCAGCGAGCGCGAGGCGCGCTCGTCGTCGGGACGGGTCACGACGACCTGGTTGTCCTCGACCTTGGCCACGATGGGGGCGGCGACGGTGAGCGCGAGCTCGCCCTTCGGGCCCTTGACGGTCACATCCTGGCCGTCGATCGTCACGGTGACGCCGGCGGGGATGTCGATGGGAAGTCGTCCAATACGCGACATAGCTGGTTACCACACGTAGGCGAGGACTTCCCCACCCACGCCCTTCTTCTCGGCCTGGCGGTCGGTGAGCAGACCGCTGGAAGTGGACAGGATCGCGACGCCGAGGCCGCCGAGCACCTTGGGCAGCTCGGTCGACTTCGCGTAGACGCGCAGGCCGGGCTTGGAGACCCGCTTGATGCCGGCGATCGAGCGCTCGCGGTTCGGGCCGAACTTGAGGTTCAGCGTGAGGGTCTTGCCGACGCGGGCGTCGGTCACCTCGAAGTCGGCGATGTAGCCCTCGCTCTTGAGGATCTCGGCGATGCGGCCCTTGAGCTTCGAGTGGGGCATCGAGACCGAGTCGTGGTGGGCGGAGTTCGCGTTCCGCAGACGGGTCAGCATGTCAGCGACCGGGTCGGTCATCGTCATGACGGATGTTCCTAACGTTCACCAGGTTTCAGGACCCGTTACACGGGGACTGACCTGTGGTGGTGGCCCGGGCGGTTGCCCGGACCGAATCGTGCCGCGGCCGCCGCCGGGGCATCCGACCGTGATCGGATGCCTCGGCGGCGGCGCACGAGCACAAACTCGTAGATCCTACTACACGTAGGCCAGCTGCAGGCTGGGACTACGCGTTGTCGACCTGCTTGAACGGGAAGCCGAGCGCCTTGAGCAGCGCACGACCCTCGTCGTCGGTCTTGGCAGTGGTCACCACGGTGATGTCCATGCCGCGGACGCGGTCGATCTTGTCCTGGTCGATCTCGTGGAAGACGCTCTGCTCCGTGAGGCCGAAGGTGTAGTTGCCGTTGCCGTCGAACTGACGGTCGCTGAGGCCGCGGAAGTCGCGGATGCGGGGCAGCGCGAGCGAGAGCAGGCGGTCGAGGAACTCCCACATGCGGTCGCCGCGCAGCGTCACGTGCGCGCCGATCTGCTGGCCCTCGCGCAGCTTGAACTGCGCGATGGACTTGCGGGCCTTCGTGACCTGCGGCTTCTGGCCGGTGATCTTGGTGAGGTCCGCGATGGCGCCGTCGATGACCTTGCCATCGCGCGCGGCCTCGCCGACACCCATGTTCACGACGATCTTCACGAGGCCCGGCACCTGGTGCACGTTCGAGTACTCGAACTGCTCGGTGAGGCCCGCAACGATCTCGCCGCGGTACTTCTGCTTCAGGCGGGGCTGGATTTTGCCAGCCTCCACGGCAGTCTCGGTCATCAGAGGTCCTTACCTGACTTCTTGGCGTAACGAACGCGGACGGTCTTCTCGACCCCGTCCTTCGTCACGGTTTCGGTGCGGAAGCCGACGCGGGTCGGCTTCTTGGTCTCGGGGTCGACGAGCGCGACGTTCGAGACGTGGATCGGGGCCTCGTGGGTCTCGATGCCGCCGGTCTTGGTGCCGCGCTGGGTCTGGCCGACGCGCACGTGCTTGGTGACGTAGTTGACGCCCTCCACCACGACGCGGTTCTCGGCGACGAGCACCTCGAGCACCTTGCCCTGCTTGCCGCGGTCTCCGCCGCGGGCCTGGCTGCGGCCAGAGATGACCTGGACCAGGTCGCCCTTCTTGATCTTCGCCATGATTAGATGACCTCCGGCGCCAGCGAGACGATCTTCATGAACTTCTTGTCGCGCAGCTCTCGGCCGACCGGGCCGAAGATACGGGTGCCGCGCGGCTCGCCGTCGTTCTTGAGGATCACCGCGGCGTTCTCGTCGAACTTGATGTAGGAGCCGTCGGGACGACGGGTCTCCTTCACGGTGCGGACGACGACCGCCTTGACGACGTCGCCCTTCTTCACGTTGCCGCCGGGGATCGCGTCCTTGACGGTGGCGACGATGGTGTCGCCGAGGCCGGCGTAGCGACGCTTCGACCCTCCGAGGACGCGGATCACGAGCAGCTCCTTGGCGCCGGTGTTGTCGGCCACCTTGAGTCGTGATTCTTGCTGAAGCACTTCGAACTCCTTCTACGAAGCAAGCCGGAGGCTTACTTGGCCTTCTCGACGATCTCGACGAGGCGCCAGCGCTTGGTGGCGCTCAGCGGACGCGTCTCGGAGATGACGACCAGGTCGCCGATGCCGGCGGTGTTCTGCTCGTCGTGGGCCTTCACCTTCGAGGTGCGGCGGATGACCTTGCCGTACAGCGGGTGCTTCACGCGGTCTTCCACCTCGACGACGATGGTCTTGTCCATCTTGTCGCTGACGACGTAGCCGCGGCGCACCTTGCGGTACGGACGCTGCTCGGCCGTCTCGGCGACCTGGGCCTCGGCGGCCTTCTTGGTCTCAGCCATGATCAGGCCTCCTTCGTCTCAGCGGCGTCGGCCTCGGCGGCCTTGGCCTTCTTGGTCTTCTTCTCGGCCTTGGCCGGAGCCTCGACCGGCGCGGGCGTGGCCCGGATGCCGAGCTCGCGCTCGCGGATGACCGTGTAGATGCGGGCGATGTCGCGCTTGACGGCGCGCAGACGCCCGTGGCTCTCGAGCTGGCCGGTGGCCGCCTGGAAGCGCAGGTTGAACAGCTCTTCCTTGGCCTTCTTCAGCTCGTCGACGAGACGCTCGTCTTCGAAGGTGTCGAGCTCGACGGTCTCGAGCCCCTTGGTTCCGACGGCCATTATGCGTCGCCCTCCTCGCGCTTGATGATGCGTGCCTTGAGGGGCAGCTTGTGGATGGCACGGGTCATGGCCTCGCGAGCGAGCTGCTCGGAGACGCCCGAGACCTCGAAGAGGACTCGACCCGGCTTGACGTTGGCGACCCACCACTCGGGCGAACCCTTACCGGAACCCATTCGGGTCTCGGCGGGCTTCTTCGTGAGCGGACGGTCGGGGTAGATGTTGATCCACACCTTGCCGCCGCGCTTGATGTGACGGGTCATCGCGATACGAGCGGACTCGATCTGACGGTTGGTCACGTAGGCGGGGGTCAGCGCCTGGATGCCGAACTCACCGAAGGTGACCTTCGTGCCACCAGTCGCGTGGCCCGAGCGGCCGGGGTGGTGCTGCTTGCGGTACTTGACTCGACGGGGAATCAACATGGTTATGCCTCAACTCCTGCTGCCACCGGCTCGGCCTTGGGGGCGCGGTCGCGGCGGGGACGGTCGCTACGGTCGCGCGACGGCTTCTGGGCCGCCTGCTCGCGAGCGAGCTCCTTGTTCGTGATGTCGCCCTTGTAGATCCAGACCTTCACGCCGATGCGGCCGAAGGTGGTCTTGGCCTCGTAGAAGCCGTAGTCGATGTTCGCGCGCAGCGTGTGCAGCGGCACACGACCCTCGCGGTAGAACTCCGAACGGCTCATCTCGGCGCCGCCGAGGCGGCCGGAGACCTGGATGCGGACACCCTTGGCGCCGGCGCGCTGCGCGCCCTGCAGGCCCTTGCGCATCGCACGGCGGAACGCCACGCGGGCGCTCAGCTGCTCGGCGACGCCCTGCGCGACGAGCTGGGCGTCGGCCTCGGGGTTCTTCACCTCGAGGATGTTGAGCTGGATCTGCTTGCCGGTGAGCTTCTCGAGGTCGGCGCGGATGCGCTCGGCCTCGGCGCCGCGGCGGCCGATCACGATGCCGGGACGCGCCGTGTGGATGTCCACGCGGACGCGGTCGCGGGTGCGCTCGATCTCGATGCGCGAGACGCCCGCGCGGTCGAGCGAGGCGGTCAGCATCTTGCGGATGCGGACGTCCTCGGCGAGGTAGTCGGCGTAGCGCTGACCGGGCTTGTTCGAGTCGGAGAACCACCGCGACACGTGGTCGGTGGTGATGCCGAGACGGAAGCCGTACGGGTTGACCTTCTGACCCATTACTTCGTACCCTCCTCGGGCGTGGCGAGCACGACGGTGATGTGGCTCGTTCGCTTGTTGATGCGGAAGGCACGGCCCTGCGCACGCGGCTGGAATCGCTTGAGGGTGGTGCCCTCATCGACGAACGCACGCGCGACGTAGAGGTCCTGCTCGTCCAGGTAGGTGTTCGTGGCATCGGCCTTGACGCGAGCGTTCGCGATGGCCGAGGCGACGAGCTTGTACACCGGCTCGCTCGCGCTCTGGGGCGCGAACTTCAGGATGGCCAGGGCCTCCTGTGCCTGCTTGCCGCGGATCAGGTTGACGACGCGGCGAGCCTTCATGGGGGTGACGCGGATGTGTCGCACGCGGGCGATCGACTCCACCATTTCTTCCTCCTTCACACCACCGCGATCAGCGGCGGCGGCCCTTCTTGTCGTCCTTCACGTGTCCACGGAAGGTGCGGGTGGGGGCGAACTCGCCGAGCTTGTGACCCACCATGGTCTCGGTGACGAACACCGGGATGTGCTTGCGGCCGTCGTGCACGGCGATCGTGTGCCCGAGCATGGCCGGGATGATCATCGAGCGGCGCGACCACGTCTTGATGACGTTCTTGGTGCCGGCTTCGTTCTGGACGACGACCTTGCGAAGCAGGTGCTCGTCGACGAAGGGGCCCTTCTTGAGACTGCGAGGCATCTTCTCTTACTCCTACTTGCGCTTCTTGCCGACGGTGCGACGACGGACGATGAGCTTGTCGCTTTCCTTGTTGGGGCGACGCGTGCGTCCCTCGGGCTGACCCCACGGGCTGACCGGGTGGCGACCACCGGAGGTCTTGCCCTCACCACCACCGTGCGGGTGGTCGATCGGGTTCATCGCGACACCGCGGACGGTCGGGCGGACGCCCTTCCAGCGCATGCGGCCGGCCTTGCCCCAGTTGATGTTCGACTGCTCGGCGTTGCCGACCTCGCCGATCGTCGCGCGGCAGCGCGCGTCGACGTTGCGGATCTCGCCCGAGGGCAGACGGAGCTGGGCGTAGGGGCCGTCCTTCGCGACGAGGCGCACCGAGGCGCCGGCCGAACGGGCCATCTTCGCGCCGCCGCCGGGGCGGAGCTCGATCGCGTGCACGACGGTACCCGTGGGGATGTTGCGCAGCGGGAGGTTGTTGCCGGGCTTGATGTCGGCGCCGGGACCCGACTCGACGAGGTCGCCCTGCGACAGCTTCGCCGGGGCGAGGATGTAGCGCTTGGTGCCGTCGGCGAAGTGCAGCAGCGCGATGCGCGCCGTGCGGTTCGGGTCGTACTCGATGTGCGCGACCTTGGCGGGCACGCCGTCCTTGTCGTTGCGACGGAAGTCGATGACGCGGTACTGGCGCTTGTGGCCACCGCCGATGTGGCGGGTGGTGATGCGACCCTGGTTGTTGCGACCACCGGTCTTCGAGAGCGGCTTGAGCAGCGACTTCTCGGGCGTCGAGCGCGTGATCTCCGCGAAGTCGGCGACCGACGAACCGCGACGACCCGGGGTCGTGGGCTTGTACTTACGAATAGCCATTGTTTTCTACGCTCCTCAGCCGACAGCGGTGAAGATGTCGATGGAACCGGACTTGAGGGTGACGATCGCGCGCTTGGTGTCCTTGCGCTTGCCGATGCCGAAGCGGGTGCGGCGGGTCTTGCCCTGACGGTTCAGGGTGTTGATCGACGCGACCTGCACGTTGAAGATCTTCTCGATGGCGAGCTTGATCTCGGTCTTGTTCGAGCGGGGGTCCACGATGAACGTGTACTTGCCCTCGTCGATCAGGCCGTAGCTCTTCTCCGAGACGACCGGCGCGATGATGATGTCGCGCGGGTCCTTGTTGAAAGCGGCGGAGGCGCTCATGCGGAAACCTCTTCCTTCTTGGCCTGCTTCGAGGCGATGAACGCCTCGAGCGCGGCCGTGCTGAAGACGATGTCGTCGGAGACGAGCACGTCGTAGGCGTTCAGCTGGTCGGCGGCGAGCACGTGCACGGCCGGGATGTTGCGGACGGCGCGCTCCGAGAGCTCCTCGTCGCGGGTCAGGACCACGAGGAAGTGCTTCGACTGGGCGATCTTGCCGAGGAGCGCGACGGCGTCCTTGGTCTTGGCGGTCTCACCGGCCGCGAAGCCCTCGACCGCGTGGATGCGGCCGCCGCGGGCGCGGTCGGAGAGCGAGCCGAGCAGCGCGGCCGCGATCATCTTCTTCGGGGTGCGCTGCGAGTAGTCGCGCGGGGTGGGGCCGTGGACGACGCCACCGCCGGTGTGCTCGGGAGCACGGACCGAGCCCTGGCGCGAGCGGCCGGTGCCCTTCTGCTTGAACGGCTTGCGACCCGAACCCGACACCTCGCCGCGGTTCTTGGTCTTGTGCGTGCCCTGGCGGGCGGCGGCGCGCTGGGCGACGACGACCTGGTGGATGAGCGGCACGTTGGTCTGCACGTCGAAGAGCTCGGCGGGGAGCTCGACGGAGCCGGTCTTCTTGCCGGTGACGTCGAGGACGTCGATGGTGTTGGCGGTAGCCATGGACTACGCCCCCTTCACAGCGTTGCGGACGAACACGAGACGACCGCGCGCACCGGGGACGGCGCCCTTGACGAGCAGCAGACCCTTCTCGGCGTCGACGGCGTGCACGCGGAGGTTGAGCACGGTCACGCGCTCGCCACCCATGCGACCGGCCATGCGCATGCCCTTGAAGACACGGCTCGGGGTCGACGAAGCACCGATCGAGCCGGGCTTGCGGTGGTTGCGGTGAGCACCGTGCGAGGCGGAGACGCCCTTGAAGTTGTGGCGCTTCATGACACCCGCGAAGCCCTTGCCCTTCGAGGTGCCGACGACGTCGACCAGCTGGCCGGCCTCGAAGGTGCCCTCGACGGTGAGCTCCTGGCCGGCCTCGTACGACGCGGCGTCGGCGGTGCGGATCTCGGTGACGTGGCGGCGCGGGGTCACGCCGGCGGCCTGGAAGTGGCCCTGCAGCGGCTGGGTGACCTTGCGCGGGTCGATCTGACCGGCCGCGATCTGCACGGCGGTGTAGCCGTCCTTCTCGGGGGTGCGGATCTGGGTGACCACGTTGGGGTCGATCTGGATGACGGTCACGGGGACGACCTTGTTGTTCTCGTCCCAGACCTGGGTCATGCCGAGCTTGGTGCCGAGCAGACCCTTCACGTTCTTGGTAGCGGTGGACATGGCGGGCCTCAGAGCTTGATCTCGATGTTGACGTCGGCCGGGAGGTCGAGACGCATGAGCGAGTCGACGGCCTTGGGCGTCGGGTCGACGATGTCGATGAGACGCTTGTGGGTGCGCATCTCGAAGTGCTCGCGGCTGTCCTTGTACTTGTGCGGCGAGCGGATGACGCACACCACGTTCTTCTCGGTCGGAAGCGGCACGGGGCCGACGACCGTGGCGCCCGCGCGGGTCACCGTGTCGACGATCTTGCGCGCCGAGGTGTCGATGACCTCGTGGTCATACGACTTCAGTCGAATGCGGATCTTCTGTCCCGCCATGTCGAACTCTCTCTCTGTCAAGGCGTCGTACCCCTTCCGAGGGCATTGGACGCCGCGTAGCAACTCCTGATGAAGCACCACTGTTCTGCTGTCAAGCACAGCCGCACCGGCAGGCACGGGTCGCCCCGGGTCTG
>JBDIAF010000011.1:0-12693 GCA_039812245.1 Agromyces sp.
GCACTCGACCTCAAGTTCGGCACGATCCTGCCGCAGAGCGGTACGCTCGCCTTCCTCGGCCCGCCCGAAGAGGCCGGCGTCGCGCTCGCGCAGCAGCAGATCAACGAAGCGTCCGACGAGGGCATCAGCCTCGACGTCGTCTTCCGCGACTCGGGCGACACGACGACCGACATCGCGACCGTCTCGGTGACCGACCTCCTCTCGCAGGACGTGTCGGCGATCATCGGCGCCGCGTCGTCGGGCGTCTCGTTCACGGTCATCGACCAGATCACCTCGGCGGGCGTCGTGCAGTTCTCGCCGGCGAACACCTCGCCCGACTTCACCGACTACGACGACAACGGGCTGTACTTCCGCACGGCCCCGTCCGACCTGCTGCAGGGCGAGGTGCTCGGCACGCAGATCGCAGAGGACGGCGCGTCGACGCTCGGCCTGCTCGTGCTGAACGACCCGTACGGCACGGGTCTGGCCGAATCGGTAACGGCGGCCTTCGAGGCCGCCGGCGGCGAGGTCGTCGCCGAAGAGCTCTTCAACACGGGCGACTCGAACTTCGACGCTCAGCTCTCGGCGATCAACGCGGCCAAGCCCGACGCGGTCGCGGTCATCACCTTCGACGAGGCCAAGGTCGTCGTGCCGGCGCTGGTCGGCTCGGGCTACCCGGGCAACCAGCTCTACTTCGTCGACGGCAACCTGTCCGACTACAGCGCCGACTTCGCCCCGGGCCTCATCGAGGGCGCGAAGGGCACGCTGCCCGGTCCGAAGCTCGGCGACGAGTTCCGCGAGCAGCTGCTCGGGGTCGACCCCGACCTGACGGACTTCAGCTACGGCCCCGAGTCGTACGACGCGACCATCCTGCTGGCGCTGGCGGCCTACGCGGCCAACAGCACCGACGGCGCCGAGATCGCGAAGTACCTGCGTCAGGTCTCGGGCGGCACCGGCGACGGCGAGAAGGTCACGACCTTCGCCGACGGCGTCAAGCTGCTCAAGGAGGGCAAGCAGATCGACTACGACGGCGCCTCCGGCCCGATCACGCTCGACGAGCACGGTGACCCGACCGAGGCCACCATCGGCATCTACGAGTACGGTGCCGACAACAAGTACACGCGCATCAACTGATCCGCGCACCGCGAGGGAGGGTCCCGGCAGCTTCGGCCGCCGGGGCCCTTTCGCGTGTCCCGCGGTCGCGGCGCGCGGCGCGGCGCCCGCCGTCCCGGCGAGCCGCCATCGAGGTCGCGCAGACGACTCGCCATCGGCCCCGGGTGCCGCGTGGGGCCGGGCGCCGGGGTCGTGCGCGGCTGCGTGCGGGCACGAGAAGAGGGCGGATGCCTCGAGGCATCCGCCCTCTCGCGGGGGCGCTCAGCGGGGCGTCAGTCGTCCTGCCCGAGCGTGCCCAGGTAGAGCCCGATCACCTTCGGGTCGTTGAGCAGCTCGCGGCCCGTGCCCTCGTAGGCGTCGCGGCCCTGGTCGAGCACGTAGCCGCGGTCGCAGATCTGCAGGCAGCGGCGAGCGTTCTGCTCGACCATGATCGTCGTGACGCCCGCGCGGTTGATCTCCTTCACCCGCAGGAACGCCTCGTCCTGCTTCACGGGCGACAGGCCCGCGCTCGGCTCGTCGAGCAGCAGCACGTGCGGTCCCATCATGAGCGCGCGGCTCATGGCGACCATCTGCCGCTCACCGCCCGAGAGCGAGCCGGCGCGCTGGCCGAGCCGCTTGCCGAGTTCGGGGAAGATCTCGGTGACGAAGGCGAGCCGCTCCTTCAGCCCCTTGGGCTTCTGGAACAGGCCCATCTCGAGGTTCTCCTGGATGGTGAGCGAGGGGAAGACGTTGTTCGTCTGGGGCACGAAGCCGACGCCCTTGGCGACGAGCTTGTTCGCCTTCAGGTTCGTGATGTCCTCGCCGTTCAGCAGGATCGCGCCCTTGCGGACCTTCACGAGCCCGAAGATCGACTTCAGCAGCGTCGACTTGCCGGCGCCGTTGGGGCCGATGATGCCGATCAGCTCGCCCTGCCGGGCGGTCAGCGAACAGCCGTTCAGGATGTTGACGCCGGGGAGGTAGCCCGCCGTGACGTCGTTCACCTCGACGACGAGGTCGTGCGGGCGCTCGGCGACCTGTGTCGAGCCCGCCGGTTCATTGTTCGTCATCGATGAGCTCCTTCAGTGCCTCGACGTTCGACGTCTGCGCCGCACCCAGATCGGTGTCGTGGTGGGCGCCGAGATAGGCGTCGATGACCGCCTGATCCTGCATGACGGTGTGCGGGTCGCCCTCGGCGACGATGCGGCCCTCGGCCATGACGACGACCCAGTCGGCGATGTGCCGCACCATGTGCATGTCGTGCTCGACGAAGAGCACGGTCATGCCCTGCGCCTTGAGGTCGAGGATGTGGTCGAGCAGCGACTGGGTGAGCGCGGGGTTCACGCCGGCCATCGGCTCGTCGAGCATCACGAGGGTGGGGTCGCTCATGAGCGCCCTGGCCATCTCGAGGAGCTTCCGCTGCCCGCCCGAGAGGCTCGCCGCGTAGTCGTCCTTCTTCGCGTCGAGCTTGAACCTGGTGAGGAGCTCGACGGCCTTCGCCTCGATCTCCTGCTCCTGTGCCCGCCACATGAACGGGAAGAGGGAGCGGAACAGGTTCTCGCCGGACTGCCCCTTGGCTCCGAGCTTCATGTTGTCGAGGACGCTCAGGAGGCCGAGCGACTTCGTCAGCTGGAAGGTGCGGATGAGTCCCATGCGCGCCACCCGGTAGGCGGGGACGTGCGCGAGGGAGCGGCCGTCGAACTGCCACGTGCCCGCATCGGGCTTGTCGAAGCCGGTCAGCAGGTTGAAGAACGTGGTCTTGCCGGCGCCGTTGGGGCCGATGAGCGCCGTGATCGCCCCGCGGGGGACCTCGACGTGCGCGACGTCGACGGCGGTGAGGCCGCCGAAGGTGCGCTTGACGCCGTCGGCCACGAGGATCGGGTCGACCTTGCGGCAGCCGGGCTCGGCCTCGCCGATGTGCAGGCCGGTCGACTTGACCGGCTTGCTGCTGGGAGTGGTCTCACTTGACAAAAGCCAGCTCCTTCTTGTTTCCGAGGATGCCCTGCGGTCTGAAGATCACGATGAGCATGATCGCCACGCCGACGAGGATGAAGCGGAGCTGCCCTGCCTGCACCTGCGTCATGAACGGGAACCAGCCGGCCTCGACCGCGCGGGCGATGAAGCCCGAGAAGAACGAGAGCAGCACCCAGAAGATCATCGAGCCGATGACGGGGCCGAGCACCGTCGCGGCACCGCCGAGCAGCAGGATGGCGTAGATGAAGAACGTCAGCGACGTCTGGTAGTTCGCGGGCACGACGGCTCGCGGCAGGATGAACAGCCACCCGGCGAGGGCGCCGAGCACACCGCCGAGGATGAGGCTCTGCATCTTGTACGAGTAGACGTTCTTGCCGAGCGAGCGCACGGCGTCCTCGTCCTCGCGGATGCCCTTGATGACGCGACCCCAGGGGCTGCGCATGATGAGCCACACGAACAGCACGCCGAGTGCGACGACGGCCCAGGCGATGATCCTGATGAACCAGTCGTACTCGTTGTACTGGAACGGGCCGAAGCCGTACGTTCCCGCCGGGATCGGGTTCAGCGCGCTCAGGAAGCCGCGGAAGCCGTTGAGGCCGTTCGCAGACCCGGTCACCGCCTCGAAGGTGTTCGTGGTGAACATGAGGCGCAGGATCTCGGCCGCCGCGATCGTCACGATGGCGAGGTAGTCGGCTCGCAACCGCAGCGTGGGGATGCCGAGGATCAGGGCGAACACGATGGCGGCGCCGATGCCGAGCAGGATGCCCGCCCAGACCGGCCAGCCGAACTGCAGCACCGAGATCGCGTAGCCGTAGGCGCCGAGCGCCATGAAGCCCGCCTGGCCGAAGTTCAGCAGGCCGGTGTAGCCGAAGTGGATCGCCAGGCCGAGGGCGGCCAGGGCGTAGGCGGCGGTGGTGGGGCTGATGAGCTCCTGCGCCGCGTTCGAGAAGATCGCAATCCAGTCGATCATGGTCCGTCCTCCTAACCGATCCGCTCGCGACGACCGAGGATGCCCTGCGGTCGGAACAGGAGCACGAGGATGAGCACGATGAGCGCGCCCACGTACTTCATGTCGCTGGGCAGCCACAGCGTCGAGATCTCGACGAAGAGGCCGACGATGAGCGAGCCCACGAGGGCGCCGAACGCCGTGCCGAGGCCGCCGAGGGTGACCGCGGCGAAGATGAGCAGGAGGATCTGGAAGCCCATGTCCCAGCTCACGCCCGGGCGGAAGTAGGCCCACAGGATGCCCGAGAGGCCGGCGAGCAGCGCGCCGAGCACCCACACGATGCGGATGACGCGGTCGACGTCGATGCCGCTCGCCGCGGCGAGGCTCGCGTTGTCGCTGACGGCGCGCGTGGCCTTGCCGATGCGGGTGCGCAGCAGGAAGTAGGCCACGGCGAGCAGCACCACGACGCTCGTGACCATGCTGGCGATGTCGACCCACGACAGGCTGATCGGCCCGAGGCGGATGTCCGCCGGGAGCGTCGCGCCCGGCAGCTGCCTGGTCGCGCCGCCGTAGAAGAACTGGTACGTGTACCGGATCGCGAGCGAGAGGCCGATGCTCACGATCATGAGCGGGATGAGACCCACGCCGCGTCGCCGCAGCGGCTTCCAGATCGCCGCGTCGAGCCCCCAGCCGAGTGCGGCGGAGAGCACGAGCGCGATGCCGATCGCGAGCCACAGCGGCATCGCGAGGTCGACGCCGAAGCTCAGCACCATGAGGGCGCCGAAGGTGACCATCTCGGCGTGCGCGAAGTTCGACAGGCCGGTCGTTCCGAAGATGAGCGACAGGCCGATCGCCGCAAGCGCCAGCAGCAGGCCGAAGTTCAGGCCGTTGACGACGCGCACGAGCAGCTGGGCGCCGAGGTCGCTCGACGTGCGCTGGCCCTCGCCGAGGAAGAAGTTCACCGCCTTCAGCTTCGTCAGGCCGAACTCGGCCGTGATCGTCGACTTGCCCTCGGCGACGACGACGCCCTTCGGCAGCGTCTCCTCATCGAGCGAGATCTTGTACTCGCCCTTCTCGGGCACGCCGATGCGCCACTTGCCTTCCGCGTCGGTCTTCATGCTGGCCTCGAAGCCACCGCCCTCGACCGTGATCTCGACGCCCTTCAACGGCTTGTCGTCGTACTTCACGTTGCCCAGGAAGAAGTACTCGTACTCCTCGGTTCCGCCGCCCGTACTCCCAGCCTCCGCCATCGCAGGGGACGCTGCGATGCCGGACAGAGTGAGTGCGGACAGAAGGATTCCGAGCAGTACCAGCCACCTCCCGCGGGAGTGACGTCGGACTGTTCGCGTGGATTCCACTGCACCTCCAAGGGGTCCGGAGGCCACGAGGGACCTCCGGGACCGGTCCTTTCCCGTCGACAACACCGTCGACGGTACGAGCCGATTATGTCCCATGTGTTTCGTCCATGGCACAAACGGCCCTCGATTGTTATCCGGGCGGGGGCCGTCGCGCAAACTTCGTGCGACGGAGCGCCACTGATCGCACGAAAGCCGGGCGGCCGACGGGAATTCGACGGCCTCCTCGTCGCTTAACATTGATGCACCGCTTCGCGCACCACGCGGGCGGCGTTTCGACCGCGGAGACCTCGAACCGAGCGCGCGGCGACCTCGACTCCGGCGCACACTCGAAGGGCAGACATGGACAGGAACGATCCGTTCGGATTCACGGGACTCACCTACGACGACGTCCTGCTCCTGCCGGGCCACACCGACGTCATCCCGTCCGAGGCCGACACCGCCTCGCGCCTCACCCGCCGCATCACGGTCGCGACGCCGCTGCTCTCGGCCGCGATGGACACGGTGACCGAGGCGCGCATGGCCATCGCCATGGCCCGCCAGGGCGGCATCGGCATCCTGCACCGCAACCTCTCGATCGCCGACCAGGCCGACATGGTCGACCGCGTCAAGCGCAGCGAGTCGGGCATGGTCTCCAACCCGGTCACCACGACGCCGGATGCCTCGGTCGCCGACGTCGACGCGCTCTGCGCGACCTACCGCGTGAGCGGCCTGCCGGTCGTCGACGACGAGGGCAAGCTCGTCGGCATCATCTCGAATCGCGACATGCGCTTCGTCGCCGACTTCGAGAAGGCGACGACCAAGGTCAGCGAGGTCATGACCAAGATGCCGCTCATCACCGGGCGCGTCGGCATGAACCCCGACGAGGCGCTCGCGATCTTCGCGAAGCACAAGGTCGAGAAGCTCCCGCTCGTCGACGACGAGGGCCGCCTCACCGGCCTCATCACGGTCAAGGACTTCGACAAGAGCGAGCAGTACCCGAACGCCACCAAGGACGACGAGGGGCGCCTGCGCGTCGGCGCGGCGATGGGCTTCTTCGGCGACGCGTGGGAGCGGGCCGAGGCGCTGCGCGACGCCGGCGTCGACGTGCTCGTCGTCGACACCGCCAACGGCGAGTCGGCGGGCGTGCTCGACATCATCCGCCGGCTGAAGGCCGACCCGAGCTTCGCGCACATCGACGTCATCGGCGGCAACGTCGCGACCTACGAGGGCGCGAAGGCGCTCGTCGAGGCCGGCGCCGACGCCGTCAAGGTCGGCGTCGGCCCCGGCTCGATCTGCACCACCCGCGTCGTCGCGGGCGTCGGCGTGCCCCAGATCACGGCGGTCTACGAGGCATCCAAGGCGACCATGCCGGCCGGTGTGCCGCTCATCGCCGACGGCGGCCTGCAGTACTCGGGCGACATCGCGAAGGCGCTCGTCGCCGGCGCGGACACCGTGATGCTCGGCTCGCTCCTCGCCGGCACGGCCGAGAGCCCGGGCGAGCTCGTCTTCCAGAACGGCAAGCAGTTCAAGGCCTACCGGGGCATGGGCTCGCTCGGCGCGCTGCAGACCCGCGGCAAGAAGACCTCGTACTCGAAGGACCGCTACTTCCAGGCCGACGTGCCGAGCGACGACAAGCTGATCCCCGAGGGCATCGAGGGCCAGGTGCCCTACCGCGGCCCGCTGTCGGCCGTGGCGTACCAGCTCATCGGGGGCCTCCGCCAGTCGATGTTCTACGTGGGCGCGCGCACCATCGAGGAGCTGAAGACCAAGGGCCGGTTCGTGCGCATCACCCCGGCGGGGCTCAAGGAGTCGCACCCGCACGACGTGCAGATCGTCGTCGAGGCGCCGAACTACACCCGGTAGCCCGGAGCTCGTCCTGAGAACAGGCGCGGCGTGGAGACACGCCGCGCCTGTTCCTGTTCTCGGGGCCGGCGCGGCGTGTCGTCCTGCTCTCGCGACGTGGCGCCGCGGCGCGGCCGCGCGACGCCGCGCAGAGCCGACCCGCGGTCGGCCTACCTCCCGTCGGCCAACCGCGTGATGGCCTCACCGAGCACCTCGGGGGTGCATGCGAAATTCAGGCGCACGTGCCCCCGCCCGACGGTCGCGCCGAACATGGGCCCGACGCCGAGCGCCACCTTCGCGCGCTCGAGCGCGTAGGCGGCGGGGTCGTCGCCCCAGCCGAGCGCGGTGAGGTCGAGCCAGGCGAGGTAGGTCGCGTCGGGCACGCGGTAGCGCACCTCGGGCAGCTCGTCGGCGAGCAGCTCGGCGAGCAGCCGCCGGTTGTCGTCGAGGCTCGCGAGCACGCCGTCGAGCCAGTAGCCGCCGTCGCGGAACGCCGCCATCGAGGCGATGGCGCCGAACTGGCTGGTGCGCCACTCGACCTCGTACGGGAAGCCGCGCCGCACCGCGTCGCCGCGCTCGGACGCCGTGACGACCATGGCGCACTTCAGCCCGGCGAGGTTGAAGGCCTTCGAGGCCGCGGTCACGGTGACGCCGACCTCGCGGGCGGTGTCGGAGACGGCGAGGAACGGCGTGTACGCGGTGCCGGGCTGCGAGAGCGGGCCGTGCACCTCGTCGGAGACGATGGTCGCTCCGCGGCGTTCGGCGATCTCGGCGAGCGCCGCGAGCTGAGCCGCGGCGGGCACCAGGCCGATCGGGTTGTGCGGGTTGCAGAGCACCATCGCCTTGGCCCCGGCCGCGAACGCCGCATCGATCCCGTCGAGGTCGAGCGACCAGCCCTCGTCGATGCCGCCGAGCATGGGCACCTCGACGACCGCGGCGGATGCCTCGGTGACGACGTCGAAGAACGGCGGATAGATGGGCGGGGTGATCACGACGCCGTCGCCGGGCGACGTCACCCGGCGCAGCACCTCGACGAGCCCCATGGCCACGTCGGCCGTGCAGGTGACCCGGGCGGGGTCGACGGTCCAGCCGAAGCGCTCGGTCGCGAACGGGGCGAACGCCTCGGCCACCTGGCGGCTGCCCGACATGTAGCCCGTGTCCGAGCGGCGGATCGCCGCGTGCAGCGCCTCGGCGATGGGCTCGGCGAGCGGGTAGTCCATCTCGGCCACCGGCAGGGGCAGCACGTCGGCGGGGTAGTGCCGCCACTTCTCGCTCGTGCGGGTGCGGAGGACGTCGAGGGGTTCGGCCGCGATGCGATGCATGCCTCCAGCTTGCCGCAGACGGCGGCTCGCGGCATCCGCGATCTTGCTCGAATCGCGCCGGCTCGCTAGTCTGATCGGCTGCCCACGAGGCGGTGCGGCCCCGGATCGTCCGGCGCGGCCGCGAACGAACGGATGAGCCGACATGGGATTCATCGACGTCAACGGCGTCTCGTACTCGCTGCCCGACGGCAGGCCGCTGCTCGCAGACCTGGCGTTCCGGGTGACCGAGGGCCGCACCACCGCGCTCATCGGCGCGAACGGCGCGGGCAAGTCGACGCTGCTCCGGATCGTGCGCGGCGAGCTGCGTCCCGACGAGGGAAGCGTCCGCGTCGAGGGCGGACTCGGGGTGATGGACCAGTTCGTCGGCAGCGGCCGCACCGTCGACGGGGCGCCCGAGACCGTCGGCGGCCTGCTCGTGTCGGTCGCTCCCGCGCGCATCAGGTCCGCCGCGATCGAGCTCGAAGCCTCGGAGAACGCGCTCATCGAAGAGGACGACACCGCCGCGCAGATGCGCTACGCCTCGGCGCTCGCCGAGTACGCCGAGGCGGGAGGCTACGAGCAGGAGGTCGTGTGGGACCACTGCACCGAGGCCGCGCTCGGCATCCCGTTCGAGCGGGCGAAGTGGCGGGAGCTCGCGACGCTCTCGGGCGGCGAGCAGAAGCGGCTCGCCCTCGAGGCGCTGCTGCGCGGCCCCGAGCAGGTGCTGCTGCTCGACGAGCCCGACAACTCGCTCGACGTGCCGGGCAAGCGCTGGCTCGAGGACCGCCTGCGCGAGACCCCGAAGACCGTGCTGCTGGTCTCGCACGACCGCGAGCTGCTGGCCCGCGCCGCCGACCGGATCGTCACGATCGAGCTCGGCGGCGGCGGCAACACCGCGTGGGTGCACGGCGGCGGCTTCGAGGGCTATCACGAGGCCCGCGAGGAGCGCTTCGCCAGGCTCGACGAGCTGCGCCGCCGCTGGGACGAGCAGCACGCGGCGCTGAAGCAGCTGGTGAACACGCTCAAGGTCAAGGCGACCTACAACGACGGCATGGCCTCGCGCTACCAGGCCGCGCTCACGCGCCTGCGCAAGTTCGAGGAGGCCGGCCCGCCCGAGGAGCGCCCGCCGGTGCGCGAGGTCGACATGCGACTGCGCGGCTCCCGCACCGGCAAGCGCGCGCTCGTCTGCGAGGGGCTCGAGCTCACGGGGCTCATGCGCCCGTTCGACCTCGAGGTCTGGTACGGCGACCGGGTGGCCGTGCTCGGCTCGAACGGCTCGGGGAAGTCGCACTTCCTGCGCCTGCTCGCGGGCGGCGGCACCGAGCCCGATCGCACGCTCGGGCATGTGACGAGCGTGGGCGAGACGCTCGCGCGGGTGCCGCACGAGGGGCGCGCGGTGCTCGGCGCGAGGGTCGTTCCGGGGTGGTTCGCGCAGAACCACGAGCACCCCGAGTTCGCAGGACGCACCCTGCTCGACATCCTGCACCGCGGCGATGCCAACCGCGACGGGCTGCCGCGCGAGGCCGCGTCGAGCGCGCTCGACCGCTACGGACTCGCCAAGGCCGCCGAGCAGCGCTTCGAGCACCTCTCGGGCGGGCAGCAGGCGCGGCTCCAGATCCTGCTGCTCGAGCTCTCGGGCGCGACCATGCTGCTGCTCGACGAGCCGACCGACAACCTCGACCTCGTCTCGGCCGAGGCGCTCGAGGACGCGCTCTCGCGCTTCGACGGCACCGTCCTCGCGGTCACCCACGACCGCTGGTTCGCCCGCGGCTTCGATCGCTTCCTGGTGTTCCGCGAGGACGGCGAGGTCGCCGAGACCGAGGCGCCCGTGTGGGACGAGGGGCGGGTCGCCCGCGTGCGCTGAGCGCGACGAGGGTGAGCGCGACACGGATGCCTCGGCGGCCCGCCGAGGCATCCGCTTCCGCCTCGCCGACCACCGGTAGGCTGGGACGGTGAGCCAGGAGATCGAGATCGGCCGTTCCAAGCGGGGCCGCCGTGTCTACGCGTTCGACGACATCGCCATCGTGCCCAGCCGGCGCACGCGCGACCCCGAGGACGTCTCGGTCGCGTGGTCGATCGACGCGTACCAGTTCGACCTGCCGTTCCTCGCGGCGCCGATGGACTCGGTCGTGTCGCCGAAGACGGCGATCATGATGGGTCAGCTCGGCGGCCTGGGCGTGCTCGACCTCGAGGGTCTCTGGACCCGCTACGAGAACCCCGAGCCGGTGCTCGCCGAGATCCGCAGCCTCCCCGCCGAGAAGGCGACGGCCCGCATGCAGGAGCTCTACTCGGCCCCGATCCAGCCGGCGCTCGTGCGCGAGCGGATCGCCGAGATCCGCGCGGCGGGCGTCACCGTCGCGGGCGCGCTCTCGCCGCAGCGCACCGCCGAACTGCACTCGACCGTCGTCGAGGCCGGCGTCGACCTCTTCGTCATCCGCGGCACCACCGTCTCGGCCGAGCACGTCTCGAAGGGCGTCGAGCCGCTCAACCTCAAGAAGTTCATCTACGAGCTCGACGTGCCCGTCATCGTCGGCGGCGCCGCGACCTACACCGCGGCGCTGCACCTCATGCGCACCGGCGCCGCGGGCGTGCTCGTCGGCTTCGGCGGGGGAGCGGCCTCGACCACCCGCGCCTCGCTCGGCATCCACGCGCCCATGGCCACCGCGGTCGCCGACGTCGCCGGCGCCCGCCGCGACTACCTCGACGAGTCGGGCGGCCGCTACGTGCACGTCATCGCCGACGGGGGCGTCGGGGCATCCGGCGACATCGTGAAGGCGATCGCCTGCGGCGCCGACGCCGTGATGCTCGGCGCGGCACTCGCCCGCGCGACCGACGCGCCGGGCGGCGGCTGGCACTGGGGCGCCGAGGCGCACCACCCGAAGCTGCCGCGCGGCAAGCGCGTGCAGGTAGGGCAGGTCGCGCCGCTCGAAGAGATCCTCTACGGCCCCGCGCTCGGCGCCGACGGCACCGCCAACCTCGTCGGGTCGCTGCGCAAGTCCATGGCGACGACCGGCTACTCCGACCTCAAGGAGTTCCAGCGCGTCGAGGTGGTCGTCGCACCGTATCAGGGGGCGTAGCGAATCGCGTCGGCGGCTCGACGCATCGCCCTACTGATCTCGTCCGGCCTCGGGTAGCGTGGAAGCACGCGGACTCTACGCTCGGGGAGGCGACGATGGCGAAGCTCAAGTCGGTGACACGCTCGACCAAGCTCGGTCCTGAGGAGCGCGAGGCGGCGATCGCCCGGCTCAAGGAGAAGGAGCTCGACATCCTCGTGGTGGGCGGCGGCATCGTCGGCACCGGCGCGGCGCTCGACGCCGTCACGCGAGGGCTGTCGACCGGCCTGCTCGAGGCGCGCGACTGGGCGTCGGGCACGTCCAGCCGTTCGTCGAAGCTCGTGCACGGAGGCATCCGCTATCTCGAGCAGCTCGACTTCCGGCTCGTCCGGGAGGCGCTCATCGAGCGCGGGCTGCTGCTCCAGCGCATCGCGCCGCACCTCGTGAAGCCCGTGCGCTTCCTCTACCCGCTGAAGAAGCGGGTGTTCGAGCGCTTCTACGTCGGCGCCGGCATGATGCTCTACGACATCTTCAGCTACACCGGCGGCCGTCCGCCCGGGGTGCCCCACCACCGGCACCTCTCGAAGCGGCAGGTGATGCGGGCGATCCCCTCGCTCTCGCGCAACGCCCTGGTGGGCGGCCTCACCTATTACGACGCGCAGGTCGACGACGCCCGCTACGTGGCCTCGCTCGCCCGCACGGCGAGCTTCTACGGCGCGCACGTCGCCAGCCGGGTGAACGTCGAGGGCTTCATCAAGGTCGGCGAGCGCGTCGTCGGCGTGAAGGCGCACGACCTCGAGACGGACGAGCACTTCGAGGTGCGCGCCAAGCAGGTCGTGAACGCGACCGGCGTCTGGACCGACGACACGCAGCGCATGGTCGGCGAGCGGGGCACCTTCAAGGTGCGGGCCTCGAAGGGCATCCACCTCGTCGTGCCGCGCGACCGCATCCAGTCGGCGATGGGCATGATCTTCCGCACCGAGAAGAGCGTGCTGTTCGTCATCCCGTGGGGCCGGCACTGGCTGATCGGCACGACCGACACCGACTGGAACCTCGACAAGGCGCACCCCGCGGCGACCGCCGCCGACATCGACTACCTGCTCGAGCACGTGAACGCCGTGCTGGCCGTGCCGCTCACCCGGGAGGACGTCGAGGGCGTCTACGCGGGCCTT
>JBDIAF010000012.1:0-12133 GCA_039812245.1 Agromyces sp.
GCGCCCGCCGCGGCCGCCCCGGCTCCCGCCGCGGCCTTCACCGAGCCGGCGGCCCCGCCGCCCACGGTCGCGGTGCAGACCCAGCCGGCCACGCCGCAGTCCGAGCTCGACGAGCAGACCTCGACGACGAACCTGCTGCAGCTGGCCCGTCGCCTCCACGAGGAGCACGTGCGCGAGGGCATCGAGAAGCGCGACGCGCTGATCGCCGAGGGCCACGCCACGGCCGCCCGCCTCGTCGCAGAGGCCGAGGCCAAGCAGCGTCAGCAGATCGGCATCCTCGACCAGGAGCGCGTCGCGCTCGAGAAGCGGGTCGACGAGCTGCGCCTGTTCGAGCGCGAGTACCGCCAGAAGCTCAAGAGCTACATCGAGGGCCAGCTGCGCGACCTCGACACGGCCGCTCCCGTGCAGGTCTCGGGCAACCAGGGCTTCTCCTCGCCCGTGAGCGCCTCGGCGCCGAGCGAGCAGCCGGCACCGACCTTCCAGGGCTTTGGCGCCTGAGCGTCGGGCGAAGGTCGGCACCACCACCGCACTCCTGGTCCTGGCCGGCGCCGCCTTGGCGGCGTACGGCCTCGACCAGCTGACCAAGTACCTGGTCGTCTCGAACCTCACCGAGGGCGAGACGGTTCAGGTGCTCGGGCAGGTGCTGCAGCTGCAGTTCGTCCGGAACCCCGGTGCGGCGTTCTCGCTCGCCAGCGGCATGACGTGGATCTTCACGATCCTCGCCGCCGGGGTCATCACCTTCATCATCTGGTTCGCCCGTCGCATCCACTCGATCGCGTGGGCCGTGGTCTTCGGCCTGCTGCTCGGGGGCGTCCTCGGCAACCTGACCGATCGACTCTTCCGGGAGCCGAGCTTCGGCCTCGGGCACGTCATCGACTTCATCTCGACGCCGTGGATGCTCCCCGCGATCTACAACGTCGCCGACATGGCGATCGTGTCGAGCATGGCGCTGTTCATGATCCTCACCATCCGCGGCATCGGGCTCGACGGCTCGCGCGAGACCAGGGCGTCGGCCGCTGAGAACGCCTCCGGCGAGGCGTCCGCGGCGACCGAGGGCGAGCCCACCGGCGCCGACGCGGCGCCCGAGGCGCCGCCCGCGGGGTCGGATGCGACAGACGGCACCGGCCAGGTCCGCGCCGCGCTTCCCGGCGAGGCCTGATGGAGCACCGCTCGCTGCCCGTTCCCGACGGGCTCGACGGTGCGCGCGTCGACCAGGCGCTCGCCAAGCTCCTGGGCTTCTCGCGCACGCAGGCGGCCGACATCGCCTCGGCCGGCGGGGTGAGCCTCGACGGCGCGACGGTCGACAAGTCCGACCGCCTGCGGGCGGGCGCCTGGCTCGAGGTGAGCTGGCAGCCGCCGCGCACCCTCGAGGTCGAGGCGATCGCGGTGCCCGAGCTCGGCATCGTGCACGACGACGACGAGATCGTGGTCGTCGACAAGCCCGCGGGGGTCGCCGCGCATCCCTCGCTCGGGTGGCACGGGCCGACGGTCGTCGGCGCCCTCGCCGCGGCCGGCTTCCGCATCTCGACCTCCGGCGCCCCCGAACGGCAGGGCGTCGTGCACCGCCTCGATGCGGGCACGAGCGGCCTGATGGTCGTCGCCAAGTCCGAGCGGGCGTACACGGCGCTCAAGCGCGCCTTCCACGACCGCGAGGTCGAGAAGATCTACCACACGGTCGTGCAGGGGCATCCCGACCCGCTCGCCGGCACCATCGACGCGCCCGTCGGCCGACACCCCCGCTCGGAGTGGAAGTTCGCGGTCACCGCGGACGGCAAGCACGCCGTGACCCACTACGAGACGATCGAGGCGTTCCCGTACGCGTCGCTGCTGGAGGTGCACCTCGAGACCGGCCGCACCCACCAGATCCGCGTGCACATGGCGGCGCAGCGCCACCCCTGCGCCGGCGACTCGATGTACGGCGCCGATCCCACGCTCTCGGCCAGGCTGGGACTCGAACGCCAGTGGCTGCACGCGAAGCAGCTCGCCTTCGTGCACCCCGGCACGGGGGAGTGGGCGACCTACGAGTCCGAGTACCCGGCCGATCTCGCGCACGCGCTCGAGCTGCTGCGCGGAGACTGAGGGACCTCCGGCGTCGGCCCCGGCGGACCCGATCGGCGACCGGCCTCCCGAGGGCGCCCACGACGTCGGCGGGTCGCCGTACACTCGAAGCACCCACCCCTGATCCACCCTCGCCGCAACCCTCGAGGAGCCCCGTGGCCAACGATTCCTTCGTCCACCTGCACGTGCACTCCGAGTACTCGATGCTCGACGGCGCCGCGAGGGTGGGCGAGCTGATCAAGGCCGCACAGGGGTACGAGATGCCGGCCGTCGCGGTCACCGACCACGGCAACGTGTTCGGCGCCTACGACTTCTGGAAGCAGGCGACCGACGCCGGCATCAAGCCCATCATCGGCACCGAGGCGTACCTCACGCCGGGCACCGCGCGCGGCGACAAGACCCGCATCCGCTGGGGCAACGGCGGCGGCGACGACGTCTCGGGCTCGGGCGCCTACACGCACATGACGCTGCTCTCCGAGACGACCGAGGGCATGCACAACCTCTTCCGGCTCTCGAGCCGGGCGTCCATCGAGGGCTACTACTTCAAGCCGCGCATGGATCGCGAGCTGCTGCAGACCTACTCGAAGGGGCTCATCGCCACCACCGGATGCCCCTCCGGAGAGGTGCAGACGCGGCTGCGGCTCGGGCAGTACGACGAGGCAGTCAAGGCCGCGGCCGACTTCCGCGACATCTTCGGTCGCGAGAACTTCTTCTGCGAGATCATGGACCACGGTCTCGGCATCGAGAAGCGCATCATGGAGGACCTGCTGCGCCTCGCGAAGGACCTGGGCCTCCCGCTCGTCGCGACGAACGACCTGCACTACACGCACGCGCACGACGCGAAGAGCCACGCGGCGCTGCTCTGCGTGCAGTCCGGCTCGACGCTCGACGACCCCAACCGCTTCAAGTTCGACGCCGACGACTTCTACCTGAAGACGGCCGCCGAGATGCGGCACGTCTTCCGCGACCACCCCGAGGCGTGCGACAACACGCTCGCGATCGCCGAGCGTTGCGACGTGCAGTTCAACACCGCGGCCAACTACATGCCGCGCTTCCCGGTGCCCGACGGCGAGAACGAGGAGAGCTGGTTCGTCAAGGAGGTCGAGAAGGGCCTGCACCTGCGCTACCCGAACGGCATCCCCGCCGACGTGCGCAAGCAGGCCGACTACGAGGTCGGCGTCATCAGCCAGATGGGCTTCCCGGGCTACTTCCTCGTCGTCGCCGACTTCATCAACTGGTCGAAGGAGCACGGCATCCGCGTCGGCCCCGGCCGCGGCTCGGGCGCGGGCTCGATGGCCGCCTACGCGATGAAGATCACCGACCTCGACCCGCTGCAGCACGGGTTGATCTTCGAGCGGTTCCTGAACCCCGACCGCGTCTCGATGCCCGACTTCGACGTCGACTTCGACGAGCGTCGACGCGGCGAGGTCATCAAGTACGTGACCGAGAAGTACGGCGAGGAGCGCGTCGCGCAGATCGTCACGTACGGCACGATCAAGGCCAAGCAGGCGCTGAAGGACTCGGGCCGCGTGCTCGGCTTCCCCTTCTCGATGGGCGAGAAGCTCACGAAGGCGATGCCGCCGGCGATCATGGGCAAGGACATCCCGCTCACGGGCATCCTCGACAAGGACCACCCGCGCTACAAGGAGGCCGGAGACATCCGCGCCATCATCGAGACCGACCCCGAGGCGCGCACCGTCTTCGACACGGCGCTCGGCCTCGAGAACCTGAAGCGCCAGTGGGGCGTGCACGCCGCGGGCGTCATCATGTCCAGCGACCCGCTGATCGACATCATCCCGATCATGAAGCGCGAGCAGGACGGCCAGATCGTCACGCAGTTCGACTACCCGGCCTGCGAGTCGCTCGGACTGATCAAGATGGACTTCCTGGGGCTTCGAAACCTCACGATCATCGACGACGCGCTCGACAACATCGAGGCCAACCGCGGCTTCCGCCCCGTGCTCGAAGACCTCGCCCTCGACGACGCCGAGGCCTACCGGCTGCTCGGCTCGGGCGACACGCTCGGCGTGTTCCAGCTCGACGGCGGCCCGATGCGCTCGCTGCTCAGGCAGATGAAGCCCGACAACTTCGAGGACATCTCGGCCGTCATCGCGCTGTACCGCCCGGGCCCGATGGGCGCGAACTCGCACATCAACTACGCCCTGCGCAAGAACGGGCTGCAGGAGATCACGCCGATCCACCCCGAGTTCACGGAGTCGCTCGCCGACATCCTCGACACGAGCTACGGCCTCATCATCTACCAGGAGCAGGTGATGGCGATCGCGCAGCGCGTCGCAGGCTTCTCGCTCGGGCAGGCGGACATCCTGCGGCGCGCGATGGGCAAGAAGAAGAAGTCCGAGCTCGACAAGCAGTACGAGGGCTTCGAGGCCGGCATGAAGGCGAACGGGTACTCCGACGCCGCGATCAAGACCCTGTGGGACATCCTGCTGCCGTTCTCCGACTACGCCTTCAACAAGGCGCACTCTGCCGCCTACGGCGTGCTCAGCTACTGGACGGCCTACCTCAAGGCGCACTACCCGGCCGAGTACATGGCAGCGCTGCTGACGAGCGTCGGCGATGCCCGCGACAAGCTCGCGCTGTACCTCAACGAATGCCGTCGCATGGGCATCAAGGTGCTGCCGCCCGACGTCAACGAGTCGATCGGGTTCTTCGCGGCCGTCGGCGACGACATCCGCTTCGGACTCGGCGCGGTGCGCAATGTCGGCTTCAACGTGGTCGACGGCATCCGCGCCGCGCGCGAGAAGCAGGGGCGCTTCGAGTCGTTCCACGACTTCCTGAAGAAGGTGCCCGCGCAGGTCACGAACAAGCGCACGGTCGAGTCGCTCATCAAGGCCGGCGCCTTCGACTCGCTCGGCAACACCCGGCGTTCGCTCGTCGAGATCCACGAGGGCGCCGTCGAATCGGCCGTGAAGGAGAAGCGGGCCGAGGAGAACGGCGACGTCGGGTTCGACTTCGACAGCCTCTTCGAGGATCACGAGAAGGAGTCGGCGCCGTCACTCGTGCCGGATCGACCCGAGTGGGCGAAGAAGGACAAGCTCGCCTTCGAGCGCGAGATGCTCGGCCTCTACGTCTCCGACCACCCGCTCGCCGGCCTCGAGGTGCCGTTGGCGAAGCACGCGTCCACGACGATCTCCGACCTCATGAGCTCCGACTCCACCCAGGACGGCGACCAGGTCACCGTCGCCGGCCTCGTCACGAGCGTGCAGCACCGCATCGCGAAGTCCTCCGGCAACCAGTACGGCATGATCCAGGTCGAGGACTTCTCAGGCGAGATCACCGTCATGTTCATGGGCAAGGCCTACCAGGAGTTCGCACCCGGACTCGTCGCCGACTCCATCGCCGTCGTGCGCGGCCGCGTCAGCATGCGCGACGACGGCATGAACCTGCACGCGTACAGCGTGTTCACCCCCGACCTCGGGCAGGGCGAGGAGAGCGGTCCCGTCATGATCTCGCTGCCCGACGTGCGCGCCACCACCGACACCATCACCGCGCTCGGCGACGTGCTCATCCGTCACCGCGGCGACACCGAGGTGCGGCTGAAGCTCACCAAGGGCCGGGTGGCGCGCGTGTTCGAGCTGCCGTACCCGGTGAACGTCACGGCGGACTTCTACGGCGAGCTCAAGAGCCTGCTCGGGCCGAACTGCCTCACCTGACCGCCGCGCGATCGCGGTGGTGCCCGAGCGCACCGCTGCGGTCACATGGTGACGGGGCGTGCACCGCGCTCGCTAGGCTGGAGGCCTGATGCTGCGCACGATCGACCTCCGCGGAACCCGTCCGACCCAGCGCGAGCTGCTCGCGCTCGTGCCCCGTGCCGCGACCGACGTCTCGGCCGCGCTCGAGTCGGCACGCGCGCTCGTCGACGAGGTGCGCGAGCACGGCGAGCGGGCGCTGCTCGACCAGGCCGAGCGGTTCGACCGGGTCCGCCCCGCCTCGATCCGCGTGCCCGAGACGGAGCTCGCCGAGGCGCTCGCCGGGCTCGATCCCGAGGTGCGCCGAGCCGTCGAGTCGACGATCGAGCGCGTGCGAGCGGCGAGCGCGGCGCAGGTGCCGGCGCCCGAGACCACGGTGCTGGCCGACGGCGCGATCGTGGAGCAGCGCTGGCAGCCGGTCGCCCGGGTCGGCCTCTACGTGCCCGGCGGCAAGGCCGTCTACCCCTCGAGCGTCGTCATGAACGTGGTGCCGGCGCAGGCCGCCGGCGTGGCATCCATCGCCCTGGCCTCGCCGCCCCAGGCGGCGCACGGCGGCCGGATCCACCCGACCGTCGCCGCGGTCGCCGCCCTGCTGGGCATCACCGAGGTGTACGCGATGGGCGGGGCGGGGGCCATCGGGGCCTTCGCCTACGGGGTCGACGACCTCGGACTCGACCCCGTGCAGCGGGTCACCGGCCCCGGCAACGTCTTCGTCGCGGCGGCCAAGCGCGTCGTCGCCGCGGTCACCGGCATCGACGCCGAGGCCGGCCCCACCGACATCCTGGTCATCGCGGATGCCTCGGCCGACGCGGACTTCGTCGCCGCCGACCTCATCAGCCAGGCCGAGCACGACGAGCTCGCCGCCTCGGTGCTCGTGACCGACGACGAGGCGTTCGCGGCGCGCGTGGTCGAGCGGCTCGAGGTGCGCGCCGGCGCGACCAGGCACGCCGAACGGGTGCGCACGGCGCTCACGGGCGCGCAGTCGGCGGTCGTGCTGGTCGACGACCTCGAGCAGGCCGCCGCCTTCAGCGACGCCTTCGGTCCCGAGCACCTCGAGATCCAGGTGCGCGACACCGAGGCGGTGCTCGCCGGCATCCACAACGCCGGCGCGATCTTCATCGGCCCGTACTCGCCCGTGAGCCTCGGCGACTACGCGGCCGGCTCGAACCACGTGCTGCCCACGGGGGGACAGGCCAGGCACACCGCCGGGCTGTCGGCCGCGACCTTCCTCCGGCCGCAGCAGATCGTGCGCTACGACGAGCGCGCGCTCCGCGAGGTCGCGCCGGTGATCGCGAGCCTGTCGACCGAGGAGGATCTGCCCGCGCACGGTGAGGCCGTGACCGCGAGGTTCGGCGAGCGCCCCTGACCGCGCGGCTAGGCTGAGAGCACCATGTACTGTCCCTTCTGCCGTCACCCCGATTCGCGCGTCATCGACTCCCGCACGAGCGACGACGGATTGTCGATCCGCCGCCGCCGGCAGTGCCCCGAGTGCGGCCGGCGGTTCTCGACCACCGAGACCGCCAGCCTCGTCGTCATCAAGCGCTCGGGCGTGGTGGAGCCGTTCAGCCGGGAGAAGGTCGTGCTCGGCGTGAAGAAGGCGTGCCAGGGCCGCCCGGTGACCGACAGCGACCTCGCGGTGCTCGCCCAGAAGGTCGAGGAGACCATCCGCGCCACGGGCACCTCGCAGATCGAGGCGAACGACATCGGCCTCGCGATCCTGTCGCCCCTGCGCGAGCTCGACGAGGTCGCCTACCTGCGCTTCGCGAGCGTCTACCAGGCGTTCGACTCGCTCGACGACTTCGACGCCGCGATCGCGCAACTGCGCGAAGAGCACGGCAGGTTGCCCGCTCGCCCCGTGGAATGAGGCCGGTGCGCGCTCCGGTAGCCTGAGTGCGGCATGTATCGACTCCTCTTCTCGCTCTTCCTGTCGAAGCTCGACCCCGAAGACGCGCATCACCTCGCCTTCCGCGTGATCCGCGCGCTGCCGACGCTCGGCTTCGGCCGGCTCGTCGAGCGGTTCACCGCGCCCGATCCGTCGCTCGCGGTCGAGGCGCTCGGGGTGCGCTTCCCGTCGCCCTTCGGCGTCGCCGCCGGCTTCGACAAGGACGGCTTCGCGGTCCGCGGCCTCGGCAATCTCGGCTTCGGCCACGTCGAGGTCGGCACGATCACCGCGCTCGCCCAACCGGGCAACGAGCGGCCGCGACTGTTCCGACTGGTCGACGACCGCGCGCTCGTCAACCGCATGGGCTTCAACAACGGCGGCGCGGATGCCGCGGTGGGCCGCCTCTCGCGGCTCGCCCGCCGTTCGCATCGGCCGGTGCTCGGCGTCAACATCGGCAAGAGCCGGGTGACGCCCGTCGAGGACGCGATCGGGGACTACGAGCGCAGCGCGACCGTGCTCGCGCCGTTCGCCGACTACCTCGTGGTCAACGTCTCCTCGCCGAACACGCCGGGTCTGCGGGGCCTGCAGGAGCTCGACGCCCTCGCGCCCCTGCTCGAGGCCGTGCGACGGGCGGCGGGCTCGACGCCGCTGCTCGTGAAGATCGCGCCCGACCTCGCCGACGACGAGGTGCGCCGCATCTGCGAACTCGTCGTGCGGCTCGGGCTCGACGGCATCATCGCCACGAACACGACGATCTCGCGCGAGGGCCTGAGGGCTCCGGCCGCGACGGTCGAGGCGATCGGGGCGGGCGGCCTGTCGGGCGCCCCGCTCGCGGGGCGTTCGATGGAGGTGCTCCGGCTCATCCGCGCCGAGGTGCCCGCCGAGCTCTGCGTGATCTCGGTCGGCGGGGTCGAGACGGCGGCCGACGTGCAGGACCGGCTCGACGCGGGCGCCACGCTCGTGCAGGGGTACTCGGCGTTCATCTACCGCGGGCCGTTCTGGGCGCGGCAGGTCAACCGAGGGCTGGTCGGCTTCCGTCGCTCGCGCATGCAGGCGGCGCCGGCGGCCTGACGCCGTCGCGAGGCACCAGCTCGTCGGTCGTTCGCGTCAGTCGCCCGCGCGCGGCGACGGCCCGCCCGTGAGCACGCCCGCCTCGGCGAGCAGGTCGGCGAGCGTCGAGCCGTCGCTCGCCGAGACCCACGGGAGACCCGGGCCGTGCACTTCGGTCTTCGTGCGCCCGCCCGCGAGCACGGCCTCGCCCGTCGAGAGCCGCCGGATCGCGACCGCCGCGACCTTGTCGGGGTGCTCCTCGGCGAAGCGGGCGTAGAGCTCCTCGTCGTGCTGGCCGTCGTCGCCGATCAGCAGCCACTTGATGCCCGGGAACTCCACGGCGAGGCGACGGAGGTTCTCCTCCTTGTGCTCGCGGCCGCTGCGGAACCAGCGGTCGTGCGTCGGACCCCAGTCGGTGAGCAGCAGCGGGCCGGCCGGGTAGAGGTTGCGGGAGAGGAAGCGCGTGAGGGTCGGCGCGACGTTCCAGGCGCCGGTCGAGAGGTAGATCACGGGCGCACCTGGGTGCGAGCGCGCGAGGCGCTCGAACAGCACCGCCATGCCCGGCGTGGGGATACGGGCGTGCTCGTCGAGCACGAAGGTGTTCCACGCGGCGACGAGGGGCCGGGGGAGGGCGGTCACCATGACCGTGTCGTCCACGTCGGAGACGATGCCGAAGCCGGCGTCGGGGGCGACGACCAGGATGGGCGCCTCGACCTCGATCGAGCCCTCGGTGCTGAGCGTCGCGCTGTGCCAGCCGGGCTCGAGGGAGACGTCGATCGTCGTGTCGACGACCCCGCCGCGATCGGCGAGCACCTCGATGCGCACGTCGCCGATGCGGATGACGACGGGCACGTCGCCGATCGGCACGCTCGTGAAGCTGCGCCAGCCGCGGATGGACTGAACGCCGCCGCGACGGCGTCGCAGGCGCCTCCCGTCGCGCCCGCCGGCCTCGTCGACGGGAACCTGGGGCTTCGTCAGCAGCACGCGGCAGAGGACGCGCACCCAGCCGGTCGAGCCGTACCCGGTGTAGGGCACGACGGTGGGCACCTGGCCGCGGCGCCTCGCGAAGCGCTCGCGCACCTCGTGCACCCAGTCCTCGAAGCGCGCCGCACCGTGCCGGGCCGTCGTCTCGCGGGAACCGGCCGGAGTCGGGTCGCTCGGCGGCATCCCCTCAGTCTGTCATGCCCCCTGCCGGAGGGGCGAACCGGCCGCCGTGCGACCCACCGCGGCGGCGCACGGAAAGCGCTCCGCGGCCCGGTAGAGTAGGCGGTCGACATTCGTAAGGAGTATTCGTGCCCAACGTCGACCTGATCCTCGGTGGCGACCACGCTCGCAAGCGTTCCGTGCGCACCGAACCGACCCAGCGACGCAGCTCGCAGCGACTCGACGCGCTGCTCGACGCGGCCGCTGAGATCGTCGACGAGATCGGCTTCGAGCGCCTGACCACCCAGATGGTGGCCGAGCGCGCCGGCGCTTCGATCGGCACCGTCTACCGCTACTTCCCCGACCGCGTCGCCGTGCTGCACGCACTGCGCGAGCGCTCCGTGCGGCGCTTCCGCGCGCGGGTCGCCGAGCTGCTCGAGCGCACCGCGCAGAGCGGTTGGTGGCAGATCGTCGAGACGGCGATCGACGCCTGCATCGAGCTCTATCGCGACGAGCCGGGCTTCAGCGTGGTGCACGCCTCCTCGCGCGAGGCATCCGACGACGGGCTCGAGCCCGAGTTCGCCGACCGGCTCGCGAGCGTCATCGAGCACGACTTCGGCCGCATCGTCGAGCCGGCCGAGCTGCGGTTCCGCCTCGGCGTCTCGATCGAGCTCGTGGACGCGCTCGTGAATCGCGCGTTCACGCGCGACCCCGCGGGCGACGAGCGCTACCTCGCGGAGGCGAAGCGCGTCGTGCGCGAGTACCTCGAGGCGGCGCTCGGCGAAGTCGACGCCGAGAGCGCCGCGGCCTGACGACCGACGCGCCCGCCGTGCGCGCCGCGCCGGGCCGGGCGTTGCCGACGGCCGCGATTGGTGTTTGGCTTGACCACGCCGCCCGGACGACCCGGGCCGGGGAGAGCGAGACATGATCGAGTTCCGCGGCGTCACCAAGCAGTACCCCGACGGCACCCGCGCCATCGGCGGCGTCGACCTCGTGGTGCCGCCGCGCACCACGACCGTCCTCGTCGGCACCTCCGGCTCGGGCAAGACGACGCTGCTGCGGATGATCAACCGCATGGTGGACCCGACGAGCGGGTCGGTGCTCATCGACGGAACCGACGTCTCGACGATCGACCCGGTGCGCCTGCGCCGATCCATCGGCTACGTCATGCAGAACTCGGGGCTGCTGCCGCACCGCACCGTGCTGGAGAACGTCATGACGGTGCCGCTGCTGAGCGGCGTCGCACGCCGCGAGGCGCGTGCACGCGCATACGAGCTGCTCGAGACCGTCGGGCTCGACTCCGGGCTCGCCCGCAAGTACCCCGCTCAGCTCTCGGGCGGCCAGCAGCAGCGGGTCGGGGTGGCTCGCGGGTTGGCGGCCGATCCGAACATCCTGCTCATGGACGAGCCCTTCGGCGCCGTCGACCCCCTCGTGCGCACCGAGCTGCAGGACGAGCTGCTGCGCCTGCAGCGCGAACTCGGCAAGACCGTCGTGTTCGTCACGCACGACATCGACGAGGCGTTCCGGCTCGGCGAGCAGGTCGTCATCCTGCGCACGGGCGGAGTGGTCGTGCAGCGCGGCACGCCCGCCGAGATCCTCGCCGCACCCGCCGACGACTTCGTGCGCGACTTCGTGGGCGCCGACCGCGGACGACGCGCCCTGCACCTCTCGGAGGTCGACGGGCGGCAGCTCGTCGTCGACGCCGAGGGCCGGCCCGCCGGGGTGCTCGTTCGGTGAACTGGCTCTGGCAGAACCTCGGCCGCATCGGCGAGCTCGCCCTCGTGCACCTCGCTCTGTCGGTGCCCGCGATCATACTGAGCTTCGTGATCGCGATTCCGATCGGGTACCTCGCGCACCGGCGACGGTGGGCGCGCGGCGTGCTGCTCTCGCTCTGCGGGCTGCTGTACGCGATCCCGTCGCTCGCGCTGCTGATCGCGCTGCCGGCGATCACCGGGCTCGGCCTGCGTTCGCCGGTCAACCTCGTGGCCGCCCTCACGCTCTACGGCATCGCGGTCATCGTGCGCACCGCCGCCGACGCCTTCGACGCCGTCTCGGCGGACACGCGGCTCGCGGCGACGGCGCTCGGCTACTCGGGCGCGCGCCGGTTCTGGGCGGTCGAGCTGCCCCTCGCCGGCCCGGTGCTGCTCGCCGGCCTGCGCGTCGTCGTCGTCAGTACGGTCAGCCTGGTGACCGTCGGCGCGGTCATCGGCGTGCCCAGCCTCGGCAGCCTCTTCACCGACGGCTTCCAGCGCGGCATCGAGGTCGAGATCGTCGCCGGCATCGTCGCCAC
>JBDIAF010000013.1:0-12133 GCA_039812245.1 Agromyces sp.
CCGACCTCAACACGGGCAACAACACCTACAAGGCGGTGCAGCGCTCGGCGGGCGCGGTCGCCATCGGCCCCGTGCTGCAGGGCCTGAACAAGCCGGTGAACGACCTCTCTCGCGGCGCGACGGTGCAGGACATCGTCAACACCGTCGCGATCACCGCCATCCAGGCGGCCGAGGGCGGCGCCCGATGAGCGTCGTGCTCGTCTGCAACTCGGGATCGTCGTCGTTCAAGTACCAGCTGATCGACGTCGAGCGCGCCGAGACGCTCGCGAGCGGCATCGTCGAGCGCATCGGCCGGGGCGTCGGGCACGCGCAGCACCGGCACGAGGGCAACGAGGGCTCGAGCCTCGGCTCGACCTGGGACGCCGCCGTCGAAGTGGCCGACCACTTCGAGGCGTTCGAGGTCATGCTCGAGGCGTTCGCCGCGCACGCCCCCTCGCTCGATCGGCATCCTCCGGTCGCCGTGGGCCATCGCGTGGTCCAGGGCGGCGCCCGCTTCTTCGAGCCGACCGTCATCACCCCGCTCGTGAAGATCAACATCGACGAGCTCGCCCCGCTCGCGCCGCTGCACAACCCGGCCAACCTGGCGGGCATCGAGGCGGCGCAGCGGGCGTTCCCCGACGTGCCGCACGTCGCCGTGTTCGACACGGCGTTCCACCAGACCATGCCGCCGGCGGCATACACCTACGCCATCGATCGCGAGCTGGCGGCGAAGCACCGCATCCGCCGCTACGGCTTCCACGGCACCTCGCACCGCTACGTGTCGCGCGCGGCGGCCGAGTTCCTCGAGCGGCCGATCGACGAGCTGCGCATGATCGTGCTGCACCTCGGCAACGGCGCCTCGGCCTGCGCCGTCTCCGGCGGCCGATCGGTCGACACGAGCATGGGCATGACGCCGCTCGAGGGGCTCGTGATGGGCACGCGGTCGGGCGACCTCGACCCGGCGATCCTGCTCTACCTGCAGCGGCGCGCCGAACTCCAGGTGCCCGCGGTCGACGAGCTGCTGAACCAGCGCAGCGGCATCCTCGGCCTCGGCGGGCACGCCGACATGCGCGACCTCGTCGCGGCGGCCGAATCCGGCGACGAGCACGCGACGCTGGCGCTCGAGGTGTACGCGCACCGGGTGCGCGCCTACGTCGGCGCGTACGCGGCGCAGCTCGGCCGCGTCGACGCGATCGTGTTCACCGCCGGCGTCGGCGAGAACGCCGCGCTCGTGCGCGAGTGGTGCCTCGCGGGGCTCGAGGGCTTCGGCGTCGAGCTGGATGCCTCGCGCAACCGCGCCCGCTCGGGGGAGGCGCGGCGCATCTCGGCCGACGGCTCGCGGGTCGAGGTGCTCGTCGTGCCGACGAACGAGGAGCTCGAGATCGCCCGGCAGACCTTCGCCGTCGTCACGGCGTAGTCCGCTCCCTGAGCGGACTGGCTCCCTGAGCTCGTCGAAGGGCGCTTCGACACGCTCAGCGAACCAACCCGACGCTCGGCGAAGCAGTTCCGTCAGACACGCAAGAACTGTTGCGCAACAAGTCTTGCAGATGTACGCTCGAGCCATGGACGAGCCCAGCGAGCTGCCGCAGCGCGACCTCACGCGCATCGAGGTGAACGACCTCGGGCGCATGCGCGCCATCGCCAATCCGCTGCGCATGAAGATCCTCGGGGTGCTGCGTCTCGACGGGCCCGCCACCGTCGGCACGCTCGCCGAGCGCACCGGCGAGGCATCCGGCTCGGTGAGCTACCACCTGCAGACGCTCGCGAAGCACGGCTTCGTCGAGGCCGCGCCCGAGCTCGCCCGCGATCGCCGGGAGCGCTGGTGGCGCGCCGCGCACGACTACACCAGCTGGGACAACGCCGACTTCCGCGACGACCCCGTCGAGCACGCCGCGCTCGACGAGTTCCGGCGGCAGGTGCTCGAGGGGTACCACCGCGAGCTCATGCAGGCCCTCGCCGACGAGGACGAGCTGCCGGCGGAGTGGCTCGACGCCTCCGAGTCGTCCGACGGCGCGGCCCGGCTCACGGTCGACGAGATGCGCGAGCTCTCGGCCGAGCTCGGCGCCGTGCAGCGCAAGTGGTTCGCGCGCGGGCGCGGCGAGCCGCGGCCCGACACGCGCGTCGTGCGCTTCATCACGCACACCTTCGTGCGGAGCGAGCCATGAGCGCGCCCGCCGTCGCGAGCCCGGCGGATGCCTCGCGGCAGGCCCCCGTGCGCCGCGCACCGCTCTACGCGACGTTCGCGGCCGCGCTCTTCTCGCTCGGCGGCAACGCCATCGCCCTGGTCGCGATCCCGATCATCGCCCTGCAGCAGACGCACTCGCCGCTCGCGGCCGGCGTCGTCGGCGTCTTCGCGACGGTGCCGCTCGTCATCGGCGGTGCGCTCGGCGGCGTGCTCGTCGACCGCTTCGGCTATCGCGCCTCGAGCATCGCCGCCGACCTCGCGAGTGCGCTGACGGTGCTCGCGATGCCCGTGCTGCACGCCACGGTCGGGCTGCCCTTCGGTGTCATGCTGGCGCTCGTCTTCCTCGGCGGGCTGCTCGACCCGCCCGGAGACACCGCGAAGACCTCGCTCACGCCCGAGCTCGCCGCGCTCGCGCGCATGCCGATCGAGCGCGCCGCCGGCATCCAGTCGGCGGTGCAGCGCACCGCCACGATGCTCGGCGCGGCCACCGCCGGCGGGCTCATCCTGCTCGTCGGCCCGATGCCGGCGCTGCTCGTCGACGCGGGCGGCTTCGCCGTCTCGGCCCTGCTCGTCGCGATCTTCGTGCCGCGCCGGCTGCGGGCGGTCGCGACGGGGGCGGATGCCTCGTGCGGCACCGCGGGTGCGGGCGAGGCGGCCACGGGTGACGCAGGTGCGCCCGTCGGCGGCTTCCGCGCCGGACTGCGCTTCGTCGTGCGCTCGCCGCTCGTGCGGTCGATCGTGCTGCTCGTCACGCTCACGAACGCCATCGACTCGGCGGGCCTCATGGTGCTGAAGCCGCTCTACGCCACCGAGGTGCTCGGCGACGCCGGCGCGCTCGGCTTCATGGTCGGCTGCTTCGCGGCCGGCGCGCTCACCGGCTCGGCGGTGTTCGCCGCCGTCGGGCACCGCTGGTCGGGCCGGGTGCTCTTCGCGGCCTGCTTCATGCTCGCCGGCACCGTGCCGTACGCCACGATGGCGCTGGGCGCACCGCTCGCGGTCGTGCTGCCGATCTTCGCCGTGTCCGGCTTCGCCGCCGGTGCGATCAACCCCATGATCTCGACGGCCATGTACCGCATGATCCCCGAGGGCATGCGCGCCCGGGTGTTCGGCATCCTCACCGCCGGCGTGACGGCGACCATGCCGCTCGGCGCGTTCCTCGGCGGGGTCTGCGCCGAGGCGTTCGGCGTGCTGCCGACGGTCGCGGGCTGCGCGGTGCTCTACCTGCTGCTGGCGTCGTCGCCGCTGTACCTGCGCGGGTTCGCCGGGCTTCGGCAGGCGTAGCGTCGGGTGCACTGCGCGGCCGAGGGCTCAGGGCACGAGGACGCACTGCGGGTTCGCGCCCGCGAGTCCCATCGAGGCGTCGGCCTGGGTCCACGGCGAGTACCACGAGTTCGGCCCCTTGAACCGGATGCCGACCGACTTCGACCCGCCGAGCAGGCCCGCGAGCAGCCCCGAGTTGAACGTGGTGGTGTAGACGCCGGCCACGGGCGCGCTGGTGGACACGCTCGAGAGCAGCCCGCCGGTGATCACCTCGAGCCCGCCGGTCGGACTGTAGCCGTACTCGACGACCGTGTCGGGCGGAAGGGTCACCCCGGCGGGCATCTTCCACTTCACCGTGATCACCGGATCGAGGCCGAGGGTGCCGGGGGAGAGCGTGCAGGGCGGCTGCGCTGCGGGCTTCACCATCGTGACCGCCGCGACGGCGCCCTGCGGCACCTCGGTTCGCGTCCAGGCGGCCTCGGTGACGCGAACGGGCAGCACCAGCGCGGCGGTGAGGCCGGCGGCGGCGATGCCGGCCGTCGCCGCGGCGCGCACGCGGCTTCGCCCCGCCATCAGTGCCCGCCCCCTTCGGTGCCGCGCCGTCGCGTCCACGGGCGACCCGCCCACGCGAGACCGATCCCGAGCACGAGCACTCCGCCGGCCAGCAGCGAACGCTCCGCGGCATCCGCCCCGCTCCGCGCGAGACCGCCGGACGGAGCGCTGCCCCCGTCGACGCTCGGAGACTCCACGATCTCGCCGCTTCCGCTCGCGCGCACGACGAGTCGGGCCGAGGCATCCGCCGTCGCCGTCGCGGCCGGCAGGTGCACGTCGAAGCGGAACCAGCCGCCCTCCGGCACGCCCACCTCGCCCAGGGCGAGCTCGTCGATCGGTCCGTCGAGGGGGAGGTCGGCGATGATCACCCGGCCGTCCGTGCAGGCGGCGCCCGTCGGTGGAGCGCACTCGACGACGTGCAGTCGCAGCGGCGCGCCGACGGCGGCCTCGACGCGCAGGGCGAGCGACACGATGCCGGGGGCGTTCGCCGCGCTCGTGACGCCGAGCAGCATGCTTGCGGAGTCGTCGGGGCCGAGCGTGCGCATCCGCAGCGGATCGGAGATCGTCGTCAGCCGCAGGTAGCGGCCCTGCACGACCTGTTCGACGGGTGCTGCTTCGGCGCTCGGAACGGGCAGGGCGAGCGAGGCGGCCGCGAGCACGACGGCTGCACCGGCTCCGGCGCCGGCGATGTGCCGGGCCGGTCGGTCGGATGTCCCTCGCGACAGCCCGGGAGCCCGGCGCCGAGGCTCGCGAGGCCAGAACGTCCACATCACGAGCGCCGCGATCGCGACGGTGAGCGAGCCGAGCACGATCGGGTCGCCGAACCACTCGATGACCGAGGCGATGCCGGGCACAGACCACAGCACGATCCGTACCGTCGCGACGTCGTACGGTGCGGGGTCGTCGACGGGGTTCGCGTCCCCTCTCAGCGTGAGTGCGCGGTGGTCGGCATCGCCGGTCGAGGAATCGGCGATGCCGACGACGCGATGCGTGACGGGCAGCTTGCCCGGCCGATCGACGGTGACGACGTCGCCGAGGCCCACCTCGCCGACCGGGATCTCGCGCACCAGAGCAGCGGAGCCGGCCGGGATCGACGGGCTCATCGAGCCGGTGGCGAAGAGCATGATCGACACGTTGAAGGCGAGCGCCGCCACGACGAGGGCGATGCACACCGCACCGGCCGCGGCGGCGATCGTGAGGGCGAGATCGCCGATGAGGCTGCCGATGCGACGCGGGGTCATGATGCCGGGCCCGTCACGGCGTCGAGGAGGTCGCGATGGTCCAGGTGACGGTGCCGCTCGCGCCCTGCACCGAGCTCGGGGCCGTCGCCTTCATGTGCACCTGGAAGCAGTAACGCACGACGCTGTGCCCCGGCGAAACGCTCAGCGTGCCGCTCTTGCCCGCCGGCACGGCCGGCGCCGGAGAGATCGCGGAGGCGGCGTCGGTGTAGCTGAGGCCGGCGCAGGCGGTGAGGCCCGCCGTGTTCGCGGCGCTCTGCACCACGACGCGGTACTCGAGCTGATCGGTCAGGGTGGTGCCCGTCGAGCTCACGGCGCTCAACAGCGCGGTGCCCGCGATGTTGGTGCTCGAAGTACTGCGCACATCGATGCCGGCCGTCGCGTAGGCGTCGGGGTAGAGCCCGGTGGCGTTGAAGTCGAGGGCGACCGGGTCGGCGACGCTCGACTGCTTCCACGATCCGCCCACGTCGGGGTCGCTCGCCTTCTTCGCCTCGGTCACGAACACGCTCGCGGCGAATGAGCCGGTTGCGACCTCGGCGTCGTTCCATGCGGCGAGCGTGACCGTGGCGCCGACCCCGAGCACGAGCCCGGCGGCGAGCACCGCGAGGACCCGGCGCCGGCGTACCGGCGACGGGTCGCGCCTGCAGTGCCTGGGCACGGGTCGGACCCTACGGGAGCGGCGTGGTCGAGGTGCCCTTGAACTCCCAGGTGATCGAGCCGGATTGCCCCTGTGCGAGCGACCCGCCCGTGGTCACCGCGATGCAGTAGTTCTGCTGCTCGGCCAGGGTGGCGAGCGTGCCGATCGGCAGCGAGCTCGCCTGCGTGGCCGGCGTCGCGGCGGGCACGACCACCGTGCCGGTGCCGAATGCCGTGGCATCGCAGGTGGTGCCGGCGATGTCGGCGATCGAGTAGGTGACGTTCGGCGCGATCGTCCCCGAGCCGACCGAGGTCAGGCCCAGCGATGCGGCGTAGTCGGAGCCGCTGATGAGCTTCACCGAGAACAGGCTGTAGACCGTGCTGCCCGGTGAGAGCAGATCGGCGTCGAGCTCGAAGGTGAGCGAGGCCGGCGCCCCCGACGGGTGCTCCGCGAACGTCGTGCCGTCGTCGCTGCCCTCGATGCCGAAATCGCCCGACGAGAACAGACCCGTCGCGAACTCCGAGTCGTTCCAGGCGGCCAGCGTGATCGCCGCCCCGACGCCGAGCACGAGCCCGCCCGCCAGTACGGCCATCACCTTGCGGCGTGTCCGCGCCTTCGTGTCGTCGATCTCACGGGCGGGCGTTTCCGCCCGCCCGACAGTGCTGTCGTGCATGGCATCCCCCGATGACATCCCCCGATGTGCCGCAATCGCGACGGTATCCCTTGGCTCGGAGCGTATTCCCCGCGTTCACGGAGCGCTGTCCCCATTTCGGAGGCCCTGCGGTACCCGGATCGAGGGCGATCCGGACCGAGCCCCCGTTCGAGGGACGAGTTCGAGAAATCTCCGGTTCGAGGCTTGAGCCCCGCGACGCGGTGTGCAAACGTAACCGCCAACGGCGGCGCAACGGGAAGCGCCGTCGGGCGATGGGGCCGGGGGGCGGCCCATCCCACGGGGGAGGGAACATGTCGCGTCCGCGCGCAGTCGTGTCCGGAATCGAGAAGAGGGAACGGCGCCCGCATCGGGGAGCCGGAACGGGAGGTCGCTGGTTCCGCGGGCTCGCCGCCGGCACCGCGATCGTGCTCGCCGCCTCGGGCGGGGCGCTGAGCGCCCAGGCGGCGCCGGGCGACCCGGCGGAGGCGCAGGGGCAGTTCCTCGGCGCGAGCCTGCTCGACCTGCAGCTCGCGGATCTGGCGTACGCCTACGCGTCCGCCCCGGGCGGGCCGGCGAGCCAGTCCGACCCGTTCGACCTCGCGGTGCTCGAGGCGCTCGGCCTCGATGTGAGCGTCATCGGCAACGGGCTCGTGCAGGTGCCGCTCGTCACCGACGGCACCGGACCCGGCCTGCTGCAGCTCGGCGAGATCGGCGTCGTCAACAGCTACGCCGCCACCTCGTCGACGACGAACTCGGTCGCGGCGAGCGGCGCGGTGGCCGACGACGGCACCATCTCGGTGTCGGAGGACGCCGACCCCGCCGACTTCGGCAACGCCACCGTGAACCTCACCGACCTGCTCGACCAGCTCGGCATCGCCGCGGTGACCGACGAGCTCATCGACCGGGCCTCGCTCGAGGTCGGCGCGCTCGCCACGCGCGCGTCGCGGGCGGGCAGCGGCGGCGTGAGCTCGGACTACCGGGTCACCGACCTGAAGCTCGACCTCTCGAGCCCCGCGGTCGCCGCACTCGCCACGCAGCTGCGGGCGACCCTCGATGGAGCCGAGGCGGGGCTCACGAGCGACCTCGAGGCCCTCGCCGGCCCGGGCGGCGCCGTGACGACGCTGGTCGACGGCATCTCGGACGTGAACGTGCTCGGGGTCGCGAGCGTCGGCCTCGGCGACGCCACGATCGCCGTGACGCCGCCCGACCTCGGCAGCCTCGTCGACGGTCTGCTCGGCGGGCCCGACGCGATCCTGTACAGCGACGACAACGCGATCGCCGTCGACCTCACGAACGGCTCGATCACCGTCGACCTCGCCGAACTGGTGAACCCCGGCGGCCCGAACCTGAACGGTCTCGACCCCAACACCTCGGTGCTCACCCCCGCCGTGATCGCGAAGATCACCGCGGGCGTGAACCAGGCGCTCGGCAAGCTCGTCGGGCACCTGACCGCCGGGCTCGCCGCGCTGCTGCAGACCACGCAGGTGACGGTCGACATCGACGTGTCCGCCACGCTGCTGCCCGCCCTCGGGGGCATCCCGGTCATCGATGCGCCGGTGGAGATCAGCGGCACCATCGCCGAGATCGTCGGCGGCACCGCGACGGTCGACGTCTCGGGGCTGACGCTGCTTCCCGGCGTGCCCACCTGCATCGGCGTGGAGGCGGCCGGCATCTGCACGGGCGTCGATGTCAACGATCTCGTGGCGGCGCTGCTCACCACCGTCACCGGCACCCTGCTCCCACCGGTGCTCGCCGGCCTCGGCGCCCCGCTCACGAACGTGCTGACCTCGACCGCCGGCGAGATCACGACGAGCCTGAACGGCGTCGTCGCTGCGCTGCTGACGGTGCTCGAGCCCGCGCTCGACGGCGTGGTCGCGAACATCGCCACGATCGTCATCAACGAGCAGCCGACGCTCGCGCCCTACAACCAGCCGGGCGGCGACCTCGGGCCGGGCTCGTTCACGGTGCGGGCACTCAGCGTCACGCTGCTGCCGAACGTCGCCGACTCCGACCTCGCGAAGCTCGACCTCGCCTCGTCCACGGTCATCGCGGCCGTGCCGGCCCCGGTCATCACCTCGCTCTCGCCCGACCAGGGCCCGCAGGGCGGCGGCACCTCGGTGACCATCACCGGCACCGACCTCACGGGGGCGACGGCGGTGACGATCGGCGGGGCATCCGTGCCCTTCACCCAGGTGGGCCCCACCGAGGTGACCTTCACCACCCCGGCGCACGCGCCGGGCCCGGTCGACGTGACGATCACGACCCCGGGCGGCACGAGCGCCGCGATGCCGTTCACCTACCTGCCCGCGCCGGCGATCACCTCGCTGACACCGAACCAGGGCCCGACCGCGGGCGGCACCTCGGTGACCATCACGGGCACCGACCTCACGGGGGCGACGGCGGTGACGATCGGCGGGGCATCCGTGACGTTCACGCCGGTGAGCCCGACCCAGGTGACCTTCACGACCCCGGCGCACGCCGCGGGCCCGGTCGACGTGACCATCACGACGCCGAACGGCACGAGCAATGCGATGCCGTTCACATACCTGGCCGCACCGGCGATCACGGCGCTGTCGCCGAACCAGGGCCCGACCGCGGGCGGCACCTCGGTGACGATCACCGGCACCGACCTCGGCGGTGCGACGGCGGTGACGATCGACGGGGCATCCGTGGCGTTCACCCAGGTGAGCCCCACCCAGGTGACCTTCCAGACCCCGCCGCACGCGGCCGGTGCGGTCGACGTGACCGTGACCACGCCGGGCGGTACGAGCGGCCCGATGCCGTTCACCTACGTGCCGTCGCCCGCGATCACCACGCTGACGCCCGATGAAGGCCCCGCCTCGGGCGGCACGCTCGTGACGGTCGACGGCACGAACCTCCAGAACCCCTCGCAGGTGACCGTCGACGGCGAGTCGGTGCCGTTCACGCCGGTGAGCGCGACGCAGCTCACCTTCGTCACGCCGCCGCACGCGGTCGGCCCCGTCGACGTCGTGGTGACCACGCCGGGCGGCACGAGCGGCGCGCTGCCGTTCACGTACCTCCCCGCCCCGCTGCTGACCGCGCTCGACCCCGACGCCGGCCCGATCGCGGGCGGCACCCCGGTGACGATCACGGGCGCCGACCTCGGCGGCGCGACGCAGGTGACGGTCGACGGCGTCTCGGTCGGGTTCACCCAGGTGAGCGGCACCGAGATCACCATCTCGACCCCGCCGCACGCGGCGGGTCCCGTCGACGTCGTGGTGACCACGCCGATGGGCACGAGCAACCCGCTGCCGTTCACGTACTACGCCGTGCCGGTCATCGCGACGCTCGACCCCGACGAGGGGCCGACGTCGGGGCTCACGCTCGTGACGGTCGACGGCTCGAACCTGGGCGGGGCGACCGCGCTCACGGTCGACGGCGTCTCGGTGCCGTTCACCCAGGTGAGCGACACGCAGATCACGTTCCTGACGCCGGCCCACGCGGTCGACATCGTCGACGTGGTGGTGACGACGCCGGGCGGCGCGAGCAACGCGATGCCGTACGAGTACGTCGCCGCCCCCGTGCTGACGTCGCTGAGCCCGACGCAGGGCACGACGGCCGGCGGCACGCTCGTGACGATCACCGGCACCGATCTGCTGGGCACGAGTGCGGTCACGCTCGACGGCACCCCGGTCGCGTCGTTCACCGTGGTGGACGCCACGCACGTGACGTTCACGACCCCGGCGCACGCCGCCGGGCCCGTGCCGGTGACGGTGACGACGCCGGGGGGCACGAGCAACCCGATGACGTACACCTTCGTCGAACCGCTCGACCTGCTCGCGCTGACCCCCGATCACGGGCCCGAGACCGGCGGCACGGTCGTCGTCATCTCGGGCGCCGGACTCGCGACGGCCGACTCGGTGACGGTCGACGGCGTCTCGGTTGCGGTCACGCACAACCCCGACGGCACGATCACCATCACCACCCCGCCGCACGCGCCGGGCGCCGTGACCGTGGTCGTGACCAACCCGCTCGGCTCCGACTCGCTGCCGTTCACCTATGACCCGGTGACGAAGGTCACGGGCGTCTCGCCCGACGAGGGACCGACGGGTGGCGGCACGACGGTGACGATCACCGGCTCGTGCTTCACCGGCGCGACGGCCGTGCTGTTCGGCGGTACGGCGGCCACAGGCTACACGGTCGTGAACGACACCACGATCACCGCGGTCGTGCCGGCCGGCACCGGCGTCGTCGACGTCGTCGTCACCGGCGGCGGCACGTGCGGCACCGGAACGCTCGACGACGGGTTCACCTACGTGCCGGCGCCGGCGCTCGTCTCGCTCGCGCCCGACCACGGCACGACGCTCGGCGGCACGGTCGTCACGATCACGGGCACCGAGCTCGCGAACGCGACGGACGTGACCATCGACGGCGCGAGCGTCGGCGCGGGCAACTGGACGCAGGTGGATGCCACGCACGTCACGTTCACGACGCCGGCGCACGCCGCCGGGCCCGTCGCGGTGCGCGTGGTGACCGCCGGCGGCCCGAGCGGCCCGCTGGGCTACACCTTCATCGAGCCGGTCGACCTCACCTCGCTCGCCCCCGACCACGGGCCCGAGACCGGCGGCACGACCGTCGTCATCTCGGGCGACGGACTCGAGGACGCGACCTCGGTGACCGTCGACGGCGAAGAGGTGGAGTTCACGCACAACCCCGACGGCACGATCACCTTCGTGACGCCCGCGCACGAGCCGGGCACGGTCGACGTGGTGGTCACCAACCCGCTCGGCTCCGACTCGCTGCCGTTCACCTACGACGCGGTGACGAAGGTCGACGAGGTGTCGCCGCCGAGCGGCCCCGAGACGGGCGGCACCACGGTGACGATCACGGGCTCGTGCTTCACCGGCGCGACGGCGGTGCTGTTCGGAGCCACCCCGGCGACGAGCTTCACGGTCGTGAGCGACACCGAGATCACGGCGGTGGTGCCCGCGGGCACCGGGGTCGTCGACGTCTCGGTGACGGGCGGCGGCACCTGCGGCACCGGCACGATCGACGACGGGTATGCCTACGTGCCCGCCCCGGTCGCCGCGTCGCTGACGCCGAACAGCGGCCCCGCGTCGGGCGGCACGACGGTGGTCGTCGACGGCACGAACCTGGCCGGCGCCACGGACCTCACGGTCGACGGCGCCTCGGTGCCGTTCACCCAGGTGAGCGGCACCCAGGTGAGCTTCGTCACCCCGCCCCACGCGGTCGGCCCCGTGCCGGTCGTCGTGACCACGCTCGGCGGCTCCTCGGCGCCGCTCGAATTCACCTACACGCCGGCGGCGATCGACACGGTCACCCCGCCGAGCGGACCCGCCGCGGGCGGCACGCAGGTGACGATCAGCGGGCGCTGCTTCACGGGGGCGACGGCGGTGCGCTTCGGCTCGACCGCTGCGAGCTCCTTCCGGGTCGTCGACGATCGCACGATCGTCGCCGTCGCGCCGGCGGGCACCGGGGTCGTCGACATCACCGTCGTCGGTGCCGGCTCCTGCGGCACGGCGACGCTGCCGAAGGCGTACACCTACCTCGCGGCGGGCATCGCCTCGACGGGCGTCGACCCCGTGCCGGCGGCGCTCGGCGGACTGGCGGTGCTGCTCGTCGGCGCCGCGGCCTTCGCGGCCGGGCTG
>JBDIAF010000014.1:0-12078 GCA_039812245.1 Agromyces sp.
CGCCCCCCGGCGCCGCGTCGCCCGCTCCGCCCGCCCCGTGCTCGGGGTGCTCGCGATGACCTTCGCCGGCGGCATGATGCTCGCGACGAGCCTGCCCGCGCTCGCCGTGAACGCGACCTCGCAGGAGCCCACCGCATCGGTGTACGCGCCCGTCGCCGACGAGATCTCGCTGAAGCCGCAGCGGCTCGAGGTCGAGGAGTCGGTCGCTGCGGCCGAGGTCGCCGTCGACGAGTACACCGCGGTGGCCGCGCCGCCGCCCATCGCCTCCTCCGTCGCGGGCCTCGGCACCGTCACCCTCGTGCGCACGGGCGCCATCGTGTGGCCGGTCGTCGACCCCTCGCGCATCAGCGACGGCTTCGGGCCGCGCAAGAACCCCTGCGCCGGCTGCTCGACGGTGCACGACGGCGTCGACTTCCTGCCCGGCGTCGGCACGCCCGTCCTCTCGATCGCCGACGGCGTGGTGGTGAAGGCGACCGAGAACGGCGGCGGCCTCGGCGTCAACGTCGAGGTGCAGCACAACATCGACGGCGAGCTCATCACGAGCTCCTACGCGCACATGCAGTACGGCTCCATGACCGTCTCGGTCGGCGACGAGGTCGCCGCGGGTCAGCAGCTCGGCCGGGTCGGCACGACCGGTCAGTCGACCGGACCGCACCTGCACCTCGAGATGTTCGGCACCGACGGCGTGCGCTTCGACGGCATGGCCTGGCTGCACGAGCGGCTCGGCTGAGGCCGGCGCCGGCGAAGGACCGGATGCCTCGTAGCGCTCAGCTGCCGCTGAACCGCGGCTCGCGCTTCTCGAGGAACGCGGCGACGCCCTCGCGCATGTCGTCGGTCGCGAACGCGTCGCGGAAGCCCTCGATCTCGAGCAGCACGGCCGTGGCCGTGGGGGTTCCGGCGGCCTGCACGAGCACCCGCTTGGCGAGGGCCACGGCGGTGGCGGCGTTCGTGCCGATGAGTTCGACCGTCTCGCGCGCGCCGGCGAGCAGCGCCTCGCGATCCGCGAAGCGGCGGGCCACGAGGCCTGAGGCGACCGCCTCGTCGATGCCGAGCCGGCGGCCGGTGTAGATGAGCTCCTTCGCGAGCGCCGGGCCCACCGCGCGCGGCAGCCGAACGGTGCCGCCGAAGCCGGGGATCAGCCCGAGGTGAACCTCGGGCTGGCCGAACCGCGACGCCTCGGTGGCGTAGATGAAGTCGCAGGCGAGCGCCATCTCGAGTCCGCCGCCCAGGGCGTAGCCGTCGACGCAGGCGATCACGGGCAGCGGGAGCGCCTCGATCGCGGCAGCGACGGCGTGGCCGCGCTCGGCGGTCGCGGCGCCCTCGTCGGGCGTGAGGCCCGACATGGTGCGGATGTCGGCGCCGGCCACGAAGGCGCGCCCGCCCGCGCCCACGAGGAGCACCCCGGCGAGGTCGCCCGGGTCGGCGGCGAGGCGGTCGACGACGTCGCCCAGGGCGCCGAGCACCTCGGGGGACAGGGCGTTGAGGGTCGCCGGACGATCGATGGTGATCACGCCGACGCGTCCGTCGCGTTCGAAGCGCACCGGTGCGTCAGGTGCGGCCCCGGCCGAGGCATCCGTCGCGGTCATCTCTCGCCCTCCCGTCGCCCGGCGCCGTCGCCTTGGGCATCCCGCCTCACGCTACGCCATGTCGCTGCGGCGTGCGCGCCGGTAGACTTCGGGCCATGACCGCAGCACACCCTCGCACGCGCATCGGCGTGCTGGCCGCCATCGCCGTCTTCGCCGCCACCGCGCTCACCGGCTGCTTCGGCAACCCGGTCGAGAACCTGGTCAACCAGGGCATCGAGGGGGCGGTCGAAGAGGCCACCGGCGGCGACGTCGAGATCGGCGGCGAGCTGCCGGCCGACTTCCCCGCCGAGGTTCCGATCCTCGAGGGCGACATCGTGTTCGCGGCCGGCTCGATGGGCGACGGCTGGCTCGTCACCATCACGCCGAAGAGCGACGACCCCGTCGCCGAGGCCGTCGCGGCGCTCGAGGCCGCCGGCTTCACCGCCGACACGACGCTGAGCGGCAGCGATGCGAGCGCTTCGGTCTACACGAACGCGAACTACCTCGTGCTCGTCGCCGGTGACGGCGAGAACCTCGCGTACACGATCACCACGAAGCAGTGAGCGCGGCCGTTCCCGGCGCCTCCGGCTGGGCGCGCGCCGGCTCGCTGCTGCTCGCGCTGCTGCTGGGCGCCGTCTACGGCGCGGTCGCGACCGTGGGGCACCGGCAGTCGTTCACGATCGGCGACGTGACGGTGCCATGGGGGCTCGTCGCGGCGCTCGTCGGCGTCGCGGCGCTGCTGCTGGGCATCCGACTGGTCGCCGGCGGGCGCTGGGCCGCCGCCGCAGCGGCGGTCGGCGTGGTCGGCGTCGTGGCCCTGCTGTCGATCCCCGGCCCGGGCGGCTCGGTGCTCATCCCCGCCGGCCTCGTCGGCACGATCTGGTCGGTCGGGCCGGCGCTCATCGCCGTGCTCGTCGTCGCCTGGCCGTCGCTGCCGCAGCGGCGCACCCCGACGCCCGTGGCGCCCGCTGGGCTCTGACTCGCCGTGCCCCGATGCGTCGCGCCCTAGACTGAGGGCAGACAGATCGCTTCGAAGGGACCGTCGTGACGTATGTGATCGCGCTGCCGTGCGTGGATGTGAAGGATCGGGCGTGCATCGACGAGTGTCCGGTGGACTGCATCTACGAGGGTGAGCGGTCGTTGTACATCCACCCGGACGAGTGCGTGGATTGCGGGGCGTGCGAGCCGGTGTGTCCGGTGGAGGCGATCTACTACGAGGACGATCTGCCGGACGAGTGGGCGGATTACTACAAGGCGAACGTGGAGTTCTTCGACGAGGTGGGTTCGCCCGGTGGTGCGGCGAAGGTCGGCGTGATCGCGTACGACCACCCGATCGTCGCCGCCCTGCCCCCGCAGGGGCACTGAGATGGTCAGGGGCGTACCCGACTATCCGTGGGACCTCATGGCCCCGTACCGCGAGGCGGCCGCGGCGCACCCCGACGGCATCGTCGACCTGTCGATCGGCTCGCCGGTCGACCCGACGCCGGTGGTCGTGCGCGAGGCGCTCGCCGCGGCGACCGACGCGCACGCCTATCCCGCGACCGTCGGCACCGACGAGCTGCGCCGCGAGATCGCGCGGTGGTTCGAGCGTCGTCGCGGCGTGCCCGGCCTGACCGAGGCGCACGTGCTGCCGACCATCGGCTCGAAGGAGCTGGTGGCGCTGCTGCCGTTCCTGCTCGGCCTCGGCGAGGGCGACGTGGTCGTGCACCCGAAGGCGGCGTATCCGAGCTACGAGATGGGCGCCGTGCTCGTCGGCGCGACGGCGATGGCGTCCGACGACCCCGCCGAGTGGCCCGCCGAGACCAGGCTGATCTGGCTCAACAGCCCGGGCAACCCCGACGGCCGCGTGCTCGGGCTCGACGAGCTCCGGGCCGCGCACCGCCGCTCGCGCGAGCTCGGCGCCGTGATCGTGGGCGACGAGTGCTACGCCGAGCTGGGCTGGGAGGGCGAGTGGGCCGACACCCCGGTGCCGTCGTTGCTCGACCCGCGCGTGATCGGCGAGGACCGGCGCAACACCCTCGTCATCTACTCGCTGTCCAAGCAGTCGAACATGGCGGGGTACCGCGCGGCGTTCGTCGCCGGCTGCCGCACCGTGCTCGGCCGGTTGACGACGATGCGCAAGCACGCGGGCCTCATGGTGCCGTTCCCGCTGCAGCAGGCGATGATCGCGGCGCTGCGCGACGACGAGCACGTCGCCCTGCAGAAGCAGCGGTACCGTGCGCGGCGCGACGCCCTGAAGCCCGCGCTCGAGCAGGCGGGGTTCCGCATCGATCGCAGCGAGGCCGGCCTCTACCTGTGGGCGACCGAGGGACGCGACGCGTGGCAGAGCATCGAACGGCTCGCCGGTCTCGGCATCCTCGGCGGACCCGGCCACTTCTACGGCGTGCACCACCCCGAGCACGTCCGCCTCTCGCTGACCGCGAGCGACGAGCGCATCGCGGCGGCTGCTGCTCGTCTGCGCGCGTGATGCGCTGACGAGCGCGCCGTTTGTCGTCGATCGCGCACGATCCACAGAGGTCTTTGGCGGGTGCCACAGTGTGCCCGGGGCGCGTCTAGGCTGTACCCGGGGCCGTCACCCACCGGCGCGCCCTGAAAGCAGGTGACCGCAACATGACGATCACAGGAGGCGCCGTGACCGACGTCGCGAACCCGGCAGGGCAGAACCCCGCCACGGCAACGCTGAACTACCCCGGCGGCACGGCCGAGTTCCCGATCCGTCCCGCAGTGCAGGGCACGTCGAGCATCGACCTGTCCAGCCTCACGCGGCAGACCGGGCTGACCGCCCTCGACTACGGCTTCGTCAACACGGCGTCGACCCGCTCCGAGATCACCTACATCGACGGCGAGCAGGGCATCCTGCGCTATCGCGGGTACCCGATCGAGCAGCTGGCCGAGCACTCCACCTACCTCGAGGTCGCCTGGCTCCTGATCTACGGCGAGCTGCCGACCGGCGAGCAGCTCGCCGAGTTCGACGAGAAGGTGCGTCGGCACACCCTGCTGCACGAAGACCTCAAGCGCTTCTTCTCGGCGCTGCCGCACACCGCGCACCCCATGTCGGTGCTGTCGAGCGCCGTCGCCGCGCTGTCGACCTACTACGAGGGCTCGTCCGACCCGCACGACCCCGAGCACGTCGAGCTCACGACGCTGCGCCTGCTCGCGAAGCTGCCCGTCATCGCCGCCTACGCCCACAAGAAGAGCGTCGGCCAGGCGTTCCTCTACCCCGACAACTCGTTGAACTTCGTCGAGAACTTCCTGCGGCTGAACTTCGGCAACATGGCCGAGCCGTACGTCCTCGAGCCCACGCTCGTGCGCGCGCTCGACCGCCTGCTGATCCTGCACGAGGACCACGAGCAGAACGCCTCGACCTCGACCGTGCGTCTGGTCGGCTCCACCGGCGCCAACCTGTACTCGTCGATCTCCGCCGGCATCCAGGCACTCTCGGGCCCGCTGCACGGCGGCGCCAACGAGGCCGTCCTGCAGATGCTCGGCCGCATCCAGGAGTCCGGCGAGGGCGTTGCGAAGTTCGTCGAGCGCGTGAAGCGCAAGGAGGACGGCGTCAAGCTGATGGGCTTCGGCCACCGGGTCTACAAGAACTACGACCCGCGCGCGAAGATCGTCAAGCAGTCGGCCGACGCCGTGCTCGAGAGCCTCGGCATCGACGACCCGCTGCTCGACATCGCGAAGGAGCTCGAGCAGTTCGCGCTCGAGGACGACTACTTCAAGGAGCGTCGCCTCTACCCCAACGTCGACTTCTACACGGGCGTCATCTACAAGGCGATGGGCTTCCCGACGCGCATGTTCACCGTGCTCTTCGCGATCGGCCGGCTGCCCGGCTGGATCGCCCACTGGCGCGAGATGAACCTCGACCCGGCGACCAAGATCGGCCGCCCGCAGCAGCTCTACACGGGCGCGCCCGAGCGGCGCTACCCGGGCGCCTGACCCGCCCGCCGGGCATCCGCCAGAACCGCCTTCTGCACCCCGCACCGCGTCCGGACGCGGCGCGGGCTGCAGGAGGCGGTTCTCGCGTCGGGGCTACTTCGCGGGCGTCAGGGTGAGCGAGTCGACGGATGCCTCGGCGACGACGTCGGGGGAGTACGCCCACGACCGGGTCTCGCCGCGCTGCCACAGCGGCGCCTGGTCGACGTAGTGCTCGTGGAACGCGTGGCCCGACGCACCCGTCAGGTTCACCCAGCGCGAGGCGTCGAGATCCGCGAGGTCGACGACCATCCGCATCGACGGCACCCAGTCGACGCCGTAGCCGAGCGAGGCATCCCAGCCGATCGCATCGACGATCGCCGAGCCCCCGCCGAGCTCGTAGGGGCCGCGATTGAAGAGCCATTCGATCGGCGCGATGCCCGACTCGCCGAAGCTCTGATTGGTGAGGGTGAGCGTGTGCAGCCGGCCCCACCGCCAGTCGCCGGAGTCGGAGCCGAGCAGGCGACCGGTCTCCTCCCAGGCCGTGGCGAGCGCGTCGGCGATCATCGCGTCGCGGCCGCTCACGCCCGCTTCCTCGTTCGTCCACCAGGCCGAGTCGGGCTCGTCGAGCAGCGTGCCGACGACCGAGAACCAGCGGTCGCCGCCGACCGGGCGGGTGCCCTCGGGCAGCTCGCCGAACATCTCGTCGAGCAGGGTGCGCCAGAACACGGCGAAGTAGGCCGCGCGCCCGCTGTCGGCGTCGGCGTGGCCGTCCCAGCCGTCGAGGTATGCGGCGCCCTCGGCGGCGTCGCCCGACAGCTCGAGCGAGGCGATGAGCGGCAGGAACGCCTCGGCGTTCGCGTCGCGGGTGTCGAGCTGGATCGACGACATCGCGTCCACGTCGAGCTTCGCGCCGCCGTCGAGCGCCTGCGCGAGACGCCGTTCGATGCCGTCGGCCCGGTAGCCGAGATCCCAGTCGGCGGTGAGGAACGGGGGATCGGCGGTCACCGCGTTGTTCGCCGTCACGATGACGCCGCGCTCGGGGTTGTAGAGGCTCGGCAGCTGCTCGAAGGGGATGCGGCCGACCCAGCCGTTCTCGCTGGTCCAGCCGGGCAGGGGGACGGTGCCGTCGCCGGAGGCGCGCACCGGGATGTCTCCGGGCGCCTGATAGCCGATGTTGCCGTCGACGTCGGCGTAGATGAGGTTCTGGCTCGGCACGTCGAAGAGCGAGGCGGCCTGGCGGAAGCCGGCGAAGTCCTGTGCGCGGTTGAGCGCGAAGATGGCCTGCGCGGTCGTGCCCGGCTCGAGCGCGGTCCACGACAGGGCGAGCTGCAGCTCGCCGTCGGCCGCGCCCGATGCCTCCGCCGCCGCCGTCGCGATGCGCTCGTAGTCGCCGCCGGTGACGAGCGGTCCGTGGCCGGTCGACCGGACCGTGATGGTGACCGGTTCCGCGCCCGCGACCTCGATCGTCTCCTCGCGCACGGTCAACTGGTGGCGCACGCCGTCGAGCTCGTACTGCCCGTCGACGACGCGTTCGACGAAGAGGTCGGCGACGTCGGGGCCGAGGTTGGTGAAGCCCCAGGCGATGCGGTCGTTGTGACCGATGATGACGCCGGGCATGCCCGAGAAGGTGTACCCGGCGACGTCGAAGGTGCAGGCCTCGCTGCGCTCGGCGCAGCGCAGCCCCATCTGGTACCAGATCGAGGGCAGTGCGGGCCCGAGGTGCGGGTCGTTCGCGAGCAGTGGCAGGCCGCTCTCGGTGTGCGCGCCCGAGACGACCCACGAGTTCGAGCCGATCTCGCCGCCGGCGGGTCCGAGCAGTTCGGGGAACGCGGCGAGCGTCGACTGCAGCTCGCGCAGGGCGGTCGCCGCCTGAACGTCCCCGGCGGATGCCTCGGCCGGCGCACCCGCGGGACCCGACCCGTCGGTGGCGCGCCCGACGGCCGCCGGGACCACCTCGACCGATGCGCCGCTCGAGGCCGGGGCCGCGGCGACGGGCCCGCCCATGATCGTCGGCATCGAGCCGAACGGGAACGCCGGGTGCAGGCGTGCGACCTCCTCCGGCGGCAGGGCGGTCGCGAGCAGCGCCCGATCGATCTCGTCCTCGAGGTTCGAGCGGAGGTCCCAGGCCATCGCCTTGAGCCAGGCGATCGAGTCGACGCCGGTCCAGGGCTCGGGGGAGTAGCCGGGGTTCTGCAGCCCGAGCACCGCGTACTCGAGCGAGAGCTCCGCGCCGCCGCGTTCGTCGAGGTAGGCGTTCACGCCCTCGGCGTAGGCGTCGTAGATCGCCTTCGTCGGCTCGTCGAGGGCCGAGTACTCCTGCTCGGCGATGGTGCGCCAGCCGAGCGTGCGGATGAAGGCGTCGGTGGGCACCTGCGAGGCGCCGAAGAGCTCGGCGAGGCGGCCCGCCGTGACGTGGCGGCGGAAGTCCATCTCCCAGAAGCGGTCCTGCGCGTGCACGTAGCCCTGGGCGAGGAAGAGGTCGTGGTCGGTCGTGGCGACGACGGTGGGGATGCCCGCGTCGTCGCGCTCGACCGTCACCCGGGCGTCGAGCCCCGCGACCTCGATCGTGCCGCTCGTCTGCGGGAAGGAGCGCTGCACCGTCCACCAGCCGAAGCCCGCGCCGGCGACGACGAGCACGAGCACCGTCACCAGCAGGCCGACCAGGAACTTGAACAGGCCCGATCGACGGGTCCTCGGCGCATCAGTGCCCAATGCCACTCCCTCGTGACGTGCATGACGACGGCCGCCCCACGGCGGCCCGGGCACTCAGCGTATCGGACGGATGACCCACCTCGGCGGCCGATGCCGGATCGAGACCATCCGGTGCGGGGGCGCGGTCTCAGGCGTGCAGTGCGGAGTTCAGCACGATGCCGTGGCCGTCGCGCGCGAGCACCTCGACGCGGCCGCTCAGCGAGTTGCGGCGGAACAGCAGCTTGGGCTGACCCGACAGCTCGACCGCCTTGACCGTGCGCTCGCCGCCCGCCTCGCCGTCGCCGACGATCGCGACCTTCGTGCCCGCCGTGACGTAGAGGCCGGCCTCGACGACCGAGTCGTCGCCGATCGAGATGCCGATGCCGGAGTTCGCGCCGAGCAGGGCCCGCTCGCCGATCTCGATGCGCTGGGTGCCGCCGCCCGAGAGGGTGCCCATGATGGATGCCCCGCCGCCGATGTCGCTGCCGTCGCCGACCACGACCCCCTGCGAGATGCGGCCCTCGACCATCGAGGTGCCGAGCGTGCCGGCGTTGAAGTTCACGAAGCCCTCGTGCATGACCGTCGTGCCGGGCGCGAGGTGCGCGCCGAGGCGCACGCGCGAGGCATCCGCGATGCGCACCCGCTCGGGCGTGACGTAGTCGAGCAGGCGCGGGAACTTGTCGAGGCCCGTCGCGTGGATCCCGGCGCGCTGCAGCGCCGGGCGGAGGCGGTCGAAGTCCGAGGCCGAGACGGGGCCCGCGTTCGTCCAGACGACGGCGGGCAGGTGCGCGAAGATGCCGTCGAGGTTGATGCTGTTCGGCGTCGCGAGCAGGTGCGAGAGCAGGTGCAGGCGCAGGTAGGCGTCGACGGTGCCCGCCGGCGCGGCGTCGAGGTCGATCGTGAGCTCGACGGCCTCGATCCGCACGTTGCGGCGCAGGTCGTCGCCCGCGAGCGCCGCGTGCTCGGTCGAGAGGGGCTCGGCGGCGGAGCCGAGTCGCGGAGCCGGGAACCAGGCGTCGAGCACGGTGCCGTCGGCCGCGACCGTCGCGAGCGCGGCGCCGGAGGCGAGGCGGGCAGGGCTGATGGCATCGTCGTTCGCGGGCATGCTCCAAGGCTAGCGAGCGGATGCCCCGTGTGACGCCGGGCGACCCGCTCGCGACGCGGTGGGGGCGCGGTTCGCCGGCCCGAATAGACTCGGGGAATGCCCGCCGTCACGCATGCGCCGCTCGACCTGACCGCCGACTCCGTCTCGATCACCCGGGCGATCTGCGACGTCGCGAGCGAGTCGGGCGACGAGCGGGCGCTCGCCGACCTGATCGAGGAGGCGCTCGCCGGTGCAGCCCACCTCGAGGTGATCCGCGACGGCGACGCGATCGTCGCGCGCACGAACCTCGGCCGCGAGCGTCGCGTGGTGATCGCCGGCCACATCGACACGGTGCCGATCAACGGCAACGTGCCGACGCGCTTCGAGACCGACCCCGACGGCACCGAGTACCTGTGGGGGCGGGGCACCGTCGACATGAAGGCCGGCGTCGCGGTGCAGCTGAAGCTCGCCCTCGAGCTGACTGAGCCCATCGTCGACCTCACCTGGATGTGGTACGACCACGAGGAGGTCTCCGCGGCGCTCAACGGCCTCGGCCGGCTCGCGAGCAGCCGGCCCGAGCTCTTCGCGGGCGACTTCGCGATCCTCGGCGAGCCGTCGAACGGGCAGGTCGAGGGGGGCTGCAACGGCACCCTGCGCGCGGAGGTGCGCACGACGGGCCTGCGCGCGCACTCGGCGCGCAGCTGGGTCGGCGACAACGCGATCCACAAGCTCGCCCCGGCGCTCGCGAAGCTCGCCGCCTACGAGGCGGAGACGGTCGAGGTCGACGGCCTCGCCTACCGCGAGGGCCTGAACGCCGTGATCGTGCGCGGCGGCATCGCGGGCAACGTCATCCCCGACGAGGCGGTGCTCGAGGTCAACTACCGCTTCGCGCCGTCGAAGTCGGCGGCCGAGGCATCCGAGTTCGTGACCTCGTTCTTCGAGGGATACGAGGTGACGGTCGTCGACAGCGCCGACGGCGCGCGGCCGGGCCTCGACGACCCGCTCGCGCAGGAGTTCGTGCGCGCCGTCGGCGCCGAGCCCCGACCCAAGTACGGCTGGACCGACGTCGCCCGCTTCAGCGCCCTCGGCGTGCCGGCCGTGAACTTCGGCCCCGGCGACCCGCTGAAGGCGCATGCCGACGACGAGCGCGTGGCCGTGCACCAGATCACCGACGGCGAGCGGGCGCTGCGCGCCTGGCTGACCGGCGCCGCCTGAGGCATCCGACCCCTGCGACGCCGACCGCCGACCGACCGGGAGCCGAACGGATGACCGACACCGCCGTGCGCGAGCCCGACCCGCTGCGGGCCGGGCGCTGGTCGCCGCGCGTGCGCTGGCGGCTGCTGCCGTGGTGGGCGAAGGTCGCGCTCATCTGGTTCGGCGCGCGCGGGGTGACGACCCTGTTCCTCCTCGTGTTCGCGCAGAACCAGCTCGCCAACGCCTGGACGGGTGCGCATCCGGGCCTCATCGAGTACTCCAACCTGTGGGACTCGCGGTGGTACGAGATCATCGCGTTCCACGGGTACCCCTCCGAGCTGCCGCGCGGCGACGACGGGCACATCGGCGAGAACGCGTGGGCGTTCCTGCCCGTGTTCCCCGCCATCGCCGGCTTCTTCGCGCTCTTCGGGTTCGGCTGGGCCGGGGCGGCCGTGCTCGTCGCGGCGCTCGCCGGCGTCGGCGCGGCGCTCGTGCTGCATCGGCTGATGTCGCGCTTCCTCGAGGCCGACCGGGCGCTGTTCGCCGTGGTGCTCTTCGCCGTCGCGCCGACCTCGCCGATCATGCAGTTCGGTTACGCCGAGTCGCTCGGCGCGCTGTGGCTCGCCCTCGCCCTGCTGCTGCTCGTCGATCGCCGCTACGGCTGGCTCGTCCCGGTCGTCGGCGTGTGGGCCTTCACCCGCCCCGGCGCGCTCGCCTTCGCCCTGACCCTGGGGCTGCACTTCGTCGTGCGCTGGTGGCGGCGGCGCGACGATCCGTTCCCGGTGCGCGAGCGGTGGGTCGTCGTCGCGGTCACCGCGTTCGCCGTCGTCGTCGGCTTCGCCTGGCCGGGCATCGTGTGGGCGGCGACGGGCGAGGCGAGCGGCTACACGGACACCGAGCTCGCGTGGCGTTCGTCGTACATCGGACACCAGGAGCTCGTGCCGTTCACCGCCTGGTTCCAGGGCGGTGCCTGGTGGGCCGAGTTCGTCGGCCTGCCGGCCTGGCTCGGCCTGGTCGTGGTGGTGCTGCTGATCGCCGGGTTCGGCGCGGTGCTGATGCTGCCCGCGGTACGCCGGCTCGGCACCGACGTCCGGCTGTGGCTCGCCTCGTACGCGCTCTACCTGCTCGCCGTGTTCTTCCCCCAGTCGAGCACCTTCCGGCTGCTCGGGCCGATGTTCCCCCTCGTCGGGGCGCTCGCCGTGCCGCGCGCCCGCTGGTACCGATGGGGCGTCGTCGCGGTGTCGCTCGCCCTGCAGTGGCTATGGCTGCACTGGTGCTGGGCGGTCGCCGGCTACGACTGGAGTCCGCCGTGATCCAGGTGAATTCTTCGTCACGTCTTGTCCACAGACGGCCAGGGATTTCCGAAGGGGTCCTGACATGGCGGATAATAGAAGCTCAGCCACGAAAGGGGTAACTCAATGGCGGCCATGAAGCCACGCACCGGAGACGGGCCTATGGAGGCTGTGAAGGAGGGGCGACTCATCATCGTGCGCGTGCCGCTCGAAGGAGGGGGGCGCCTCGTCGTCTCGGTGAACGACGCTGAGGCCAAGGAGCTGTACGACGTCCTGGGGGGCGTCGTCAACGCCGCCTGAGTCGGTCCGAAGGTCTCGAGGGGCCCGAGCGCAG
>JBDIAF010000015.1:0-11770 GCA_039812245.1 Agromyces sp.
GCTCGCCCGTGCTGACGGCGAGCTCGACCGGCGTGCCCTCGCCTGCCGCGTTGTAGGCGGTCAGCCGGATCGTGTACCGCGTCGTCGGGGCGAGCCCGGTGAAGGCGTACGAGGTGGTGCCGGCCGGCAGCTGGGATGCCTCGGCCGTCGTACCCGCCGCCGCGACGAGCGGCCGGGGAGCCCCGCCGGCCTCCTGCAGCGAGATCACGTAGTGGTCGGGCGCGCCCTGCTCCGACCAGGTGACCTCGATCGAGTCGGGGCCCACCCGGCTCGCCGTGAAGTCGACCGGGGCCGGGGCGGGCAGCGACGCGAGCAGCCGCGAGGCGTCGACGATGCCGGCACCGAACACGTTCTCGTCCTCGACGCCGAACGACAGGTAGGGGTTCACGGGCCCGCCCTCGGCGGTGCCGCGCGCGGTGCGCAGCACCGCGGCGGTGAGGTCGGCCCCGCTGATGCCGGGCGTGTAGGAGGCGCCGAGCGCGGCCACGGCGGCCGCGTTCGGGGCGGCGGCCGAGGTGCCGAAGAAGCGGAACTCGCCGTCGCTCGGGGTGAAGAAGGTCGTCCGGGTGCCGTCGACCGAGGCGATCTGCGGCGAGGCCGCGACGACGGGGTGCGGCAGGCGTGCGGCCGGGGCCGGCGTCTCGAGACTCACCGGCTCGAACACCATGGTGCCAGGCCCGAGCGAGCTGTAGTCGCGCAGCTGCGTCGGGTCCTCCCAGTCGAGCGAGGCGACGCTGGTCGCCGTGCCGTCGCCCGCGTGGCCGAACACGCTCTCGCCGGTCCAGTCGGTGACGCCGTCGCCCATGAACGCGCGCTCGGAGATCGCGGGCCCGCCGCGGATGAAGCCGAGGTAGACGGCCGGCTCGCGCTGCGCGGGGTCGTGCGCGGTGCGTACCATCACCATCAGCACCTCGGTGCCGCGGGCGACCTCGACCGTGCCGGAGAGCCCGGGGAACGGACCGCCGAAGGCGGAGATCGAGTCGAGCAGTTCGACCGAGTCGTCGGCGCGGTCGAGCTCGTAGAAACGCAGCTCGTAGCTCGTCGTCACGCCGAAGACCGGCTCGGCGATCGAGGCGAGCGGCTGCAGCTGGGCGGTCTCGGCGATCAGCCGGTCGGTGATCGTCAGGGTGTCGAAGGGCACTTCGGAGGCGGGGTCGGGGTCGAAGTCGAGGCAGTCGAGGCCCGCCGCGTCGGCGAGCGAGTCGTCGGGTCCCGTGATCAGCCAGTCGGGGCACGTCGCGGCGCGGTACGCGGTGGTCTGCCACGACGACACCGGTGCGCCGGCGTGCGGGCCGGTCATGGCGGTGCTCGTCGAGTTGCCCGCCGAGGTGAAGTACGCCACGTCGTGGTCGCGCTTCGCCACCTCGATCGCGGCCGAGATGAAGCTCTGCTGGTAGTAGGCCTCGGTCGGCCAGGTGATGTCGTCGACGATGATGTCGGCACCGGCCTCGGCCAGCTTCTGGATGTTCAGGGCCATCTCGATCTCGCTGCTGCCGGCGTCGGCGAAGAGCAGCGTCGCCCCGGGGGCGATGCCGTGCACGAGCTGGGTCATGGCGCGGCCCTCGTCGGAGCCGGGCCTGGCGTCGGAGACGATCTGGACCGCGGTCTCATGGCCGCACGGGTTGCCCGGACCCGGCAGGGCGCCGGAGGCGACGTCGTCGGCCCAGTCGGTGGGCGCCGAGGCATCCTGGTCGAAGGAGTCGGAGATGACGCCGATGCGCACGCCCGTGCCGTCGACGCCGTAGGCGGCGCGGGCGAGGTCGGCGTGCAGCGGGGCGTCGGCCTCGATGGGCACCGGGCCGCATCGCGTGGGCAGGTCCGCGCTCTGGGCGACCGGGTTCTGGGTGACCGCGCTCGGCAGCGTACGGGCGAACTGCTGCGACAGTGCGGCGGTGTCGCGCGCCGTGCCCGAGAACGGGGCGAGCGCGGGCGTGACGCTCGTCACGCCCGCGACGGCCTCGAGCGCGGGGATCCGCGTCGGGTCGACGCGGACGGTCGCCGTGGGGAACGGCGTCAGCACGCGATCGACGGTCGCGACGGCTGAGACCGCGGCGAGCGTCGACTCGTCGGGGGCGGCGTCGAACATGACGGTCGCGGTGACGCGCCCGTCGTCGTCGAAGCTGAGGCTGCCGCCACCGTCGGCCGGCAGCGAGAGCTCGTCGGCGATGCGCGCGGGCGAGGCGCCCTCGTCGGCCGCCTCGACGAGCCGGCTCGTGAGCGTCGAGCCGCCGTCGTCGACGGGCTCTGCGGCGGCTGGAACCGCGGCGATGCCGGTGAGCAGCAGTGGCGCTGCGATCAGCAGCGCGATTCCGGGCAGCGTCGTGCCTCGCATTGTTTCCCCCGATTTCCCGGCCTCTCGAAGGCCATGATTCGTGAGCGTAGTTTATAATTGGACTCGGTTCAATATTTTCGAGACCCCCCGTCCATGGGCCGATTCACGAGCGCGAACCCGTCATGATTGAGCAGTCGGAGAGGAGCGGACGATGGCAGGATCGGCGGCGGACGCCGCGCCGGAGGGGCGCCGGGCGCGCAAGCGCCGCGCCACCGAGAACGCGATCGAGAACGCCGCCGTCGACCTCGCGCTCGAGCTCGGCGTCGAGCACGTCTCGGTCGAGGCGATCTGCGAGCTGGCCGACGTGTCGCGCAGCACCTTCTTCAACTACTTCGCGGCCCGCGACCACGCGATCGTCGGTCGCGCCGTCGAGGTACCGCAGGGCGAGGCGGCCTTCGCGGTGCTCGACACCTGCCCCGACGACCTCGCCCGCGGCATGTTCCGCCTGGTCTTCGCGGGCGTCGGTCACGCGCACGTGAACACCGAGGTGGCGCGCAAGCGCGCGCTGCTCATGGCCGAGCAGCCGGCGGCCGCGCGCATGACCTCGGTCGTGCGCCTCGAGACGGGCGCGGGGCTGGTCACCGCCGCCGAGGCGTGGCTGCGCGCGCACCCCGAGCGCGCCCGGCTCGACGATCCCGCGATCGAGGCCGTGCTCGGCCGGGCCGTCGTCACCGGCGTCATCGAGGCGATCCTGCTCGACGCGGCCCGGCACGAGGGCGACCCGCTCGTCGACGACGCCACCTTCGACCGTCGCGCGGCCGAGCTGCGCGCGCTCGTCGGCGAGCGGCCGGGCGCGTCCCGAGCGTGAGCCAGAATGAGGGGATGCCCCGTCCTCCCGTGCTCTCGCTCGACGCCGTCGTCTTCCGCCGCAATGGGCTCGACATCCTCTCCGGCATCGACCTCGAGGTGCGCGAGGGAGAGCACTGGGCGCTGCTCGGCCCGAACGGCGCGGGCAAGAGCACGATGCTCGGCTTCTGCGGCGCGCGCACCTTCCCCACGAGCGGCACGGTCGAAGTGCTCGGCCGCCGGCTCGGCCGCGTCGACCTGCAGGAGCTGCGCCGGCACATCGGCCACGTCGATCCGCGGCACCAGCTGCGTTCACCGCTGACCGTGCGCGAGGTCGTGCTCACCGGACTCACGGGCACGGTCGAGACGCCGATGCGGTGGACGCCGAGTCCTGCCGAGGTGCTGGCCGCCGAGGCATCCGCCCGGCGCGTGGGGCTCGACGAGCGGCTCGACGCGCGCTGGCCGACGATGTCGCAGGGCGAGCGGGGCCGGGCCCTCATCGCCCGCGCGCTCGTCGCCGAGCCCAGCCTCCTGCTGCTCGACGAGCCGACCACCGGGCTCGACGTCGCGGCTCGCGAGCAACTGCTCGAGACGCTCGACGCGCTCGCGATCGGGCACCCCGAGCTCAGCTCGGTGCTCGTCACGCACCACCTCGAAGAGCTGCCCGAGACGACGAGCCATGCCATGCTCATCTCGCACGGCGCCGTCGTGGCCTCCGGTCCGGTCGACGAGGTGCTCACCACCGAGGCCGTGAGCCGCGCGTTCGAGCATCCGATCCGGGTGGGCCGGGCCGACGGGCGCTGGTTCGCCCGGGCGGATCGGAGCTGAGCGCCGCCCGGCCCTCCCTCGCGAGGCGAGCGTGGGCTCGATGTGCGAATAGTTGACCATTGTCGACTATGATTGCGTCCCGCCCCACTCCCTGATACAGCAGAGGACGCATGTCGAACGACGTTCACGCTCCGCGCACCGGCTCGGTCTCGGCCGACCCCGTGATGACCCACCGGCAGATCCTGTTCGTGATCTTCGGCCTGATGGCCGGCATGTTCCTGTCGGCGCTCGACCAGACGATCGTCGGCACCGCCATCCGCACCATCGGCGACGACCTCAACGGCCTCAGCGAGCAGGCGTGGGTGACCACCGCCTACCTGATCGTCTCGACGATCTCGACGCCGATCTACGGCAAGCTCTCCGACATCTTCGGCCGACGGCCGCTGTTCATCTTCGCGATCGTCGTCTTCGTGATCGGCTCGGTGCTCGCCAGCTTCTCGACCTCGATGGGCCAGCTCGCCATCTTCCGCGCCGTGCAGGGCCTCGGCGCCGGCGGCCTCATGTCGATGCCGCTCGCGATCATGGGCGACATGCTCGCCCCGCGCGAGCGCGCGAAGTACCAGGGCTACTTCCTCGCGGTGTTCGGCATCTCGAGCCTCATCGGCCCGCTCGTCGGCGGGCTCTTCGCCGGCGCCGACCAGATCCTCGGCATCGCGGGCTGGCGCTGGGTGTTCCTCATCAACGTGCCGATCGGCATCATCGCGCTCGCGATCGTGCTGAAGTTCCTGCACCTGCCCAAGCACGCCCGGCACTCGGTGCGGATCGACTGGTGGGGCGCCGCGGCCGTCGTCGTCGCCCTCGTGCCGCTGCTGCTCGTGGCCGAGCAGGGCCGGGAGTGGGGCTGGGACTCGGCGATCTCGATCGCCTGCTACGTCGTCGGCGCGATCGGCGTGCTCGCCTTCGTGCTCATCGAGCTCCGCATGAAGGACGACGCCCTCATCCCGCTGAAGCTCTTCCACTCGCAGACCTTCTCGATGGCGACCGTCATCGGCGTACTGGTCGGGTTCGGCATGTTCGGCGCGATGATGACCATCCCGCTCTACCTGCAGATCGTGCTCGGCGCCACGCCCACCGAGAGCGGCCTGCAGATGCTGCCGATGATCCTCGGCATGATGATCGCCTCGATCGGCAGCGGCCAGCTCATCGCCCGCACCGGTCGCTACCGCGTCTTCCCGATCCTCGGCACGGCCCTGCTCGCCGGGGGCTTCCTGTGGCTCACCTTCCTGCAGGCCGACCGCTCGTACTGGTTCATGGCGGGGGCGATGCTGCTGATCGGCGCCGGCCTGGGCCAACTCATGCAGACCCTCACGATCGCGAGCCAGAACTCCGTGGGCCTGCGCGACATGGGCGTGGCGACGAGCTCGTCGACGTTCTTCCGGCAGATCGGCGGCACGCTCGGCACGGCCGTGCTGCTGTCGCTGCTGTTCACGGTGATGCCGCAGCAGATCCAGACCTCGTTCGCGAACGACGAGACGCTCGTGGCGGCCCTCGACGCGGCGCTCGATCCCGAGGTCGCCGGCGAACCGGCGAACGCCGCCATCATGGAGCAGGTCTACACCCCGATCACCGCGAAGCTGGTCGACGCGACGACCGAGCGGCTCGAGGAGGGCCTGCAGCAGGCGCGCGACGCCGCCGTCGCGGCCGTCGACCAGAAGGTGGCCGCCGGCGAGATCCCGGCAGCCATGCAGGCCGCGGCCGAGCAGCAGGCGGTCGCGCAGGCGCAGGCCGCCGCGGCGGCGCAGATCCAGCAGCAGGTGCCGGTCGCGCGCGTCGCCGACGACGGCACGGTCTCGCTCGACTTCTCGGATGCCTCGGAGCGCGCCGCGTTCGTCGACTCGGTCGAGCCCGAGCTCGCGGAGCAGCTCGACTCGGCCGGGGGCTCGGCGACGGGCGGCGGAACGCTCGACGACACCTCCTTCCTCACCGGTGCAGACCGTCGGCTCGCCGAGCCGATCCTCGTCGGCTTCAACGACTCGGTGGTGCTGGTGTACTGGGTCGCCTTCGGCGTCGTGCTGCTCGCCTTCGTGCTCACGCTCTTCTTCAAGACCCCGCCGCTGCGGGCGAAGTCGGCGCTGCAGGAGGCCGCCGACGCCGAGGCCCTCGCAGCCCGTCGCGCGGCGGCCGAGGCCGGGGCGCTCGTCGAACCGTGACGGCCGTGCCCGTCGAGCCGTCACGGGCACTCGCTCGTCGTGCCCGGGGGTGACGGCGTCGGCGGCGCACGGCATGATGGGCGCATGGACCTGCCGGTGATGCCGCCCGTCGCTCCCATGCTCGCCAAGTCGGTGAAGGAGATCCCCGACACCGGGCACGTCGAGCCGAAGTGGGACGGGTTCCGCACCATCGTCTTCAAGGACGGCGACGAGATCGAGCTCGGCAGCCGCAACGAGAAGCCGATGACGAGGTACTTCCCAGAACTCGTCGAGGCGCTGCGCCGGGAACTGCCCGAGCGATGCGTCGTCGACGGCGAGATCGTGCTGGTGCGCGGCGGCCGGCTCGACTTCGACGCCCTGCAGCAGCGCATCCACCCGGCCGCGAGCCGGGTGAAGCTGCTCGCCGGCGAGACGCCGGCGTCGTTCGTCGCGTTCGACCTGCTCGCCCTCGGCGACGACGACCTCACGGGCACGCCGTTCGGCGAGCGGCGGCGCGCGCTCGAACGGGCGCTGGCCGAGGCATCCGACCCGGTGTTCGTGACGCCGGCGACCGCCGACCGCGCCGTCGCGCGCGACTGGTTCGAGCGCTTCGAGGGGGCCGGGCTCGACGGCGTGGTCGCGAAGCCCCTCGACGGGCGGTACCTGCCCGACAAGCGCGCGATGTTCAAGATCAAGCACGAGCGCACGGCCGACTGCGTGGTCGCCGGGTTCCGCTGGCACAAGAGCGGGGGAGTGGTCGGCTCGCTGCTGCTCGGCCTCTACGGCGACGAGGGCCGGCTCCACCACGTGGGCGTCGTCGCGGCGTTCTCGATGGCGCGCCGGGCCGAGCTCGTGACCGAGCTCGAGCCGCTCGTCGTGCCCGACGACGAACTCGCCGAACACCCCTGGGGCGAGTGGGCCGAGGCGCAGGCGCAGGCGACGACGAGGATGCCGGGAGCCGTCAGCCGATGGAGCGCCGGCAAGGACCTGTCGTTCGTGCCGCTCCGGCCGGAGCTCGTCGTCGAGGTCGCCTACGACCACATGGAGGGCGACCGCTTCCGGCACACGGCGCAGTTCCGTCGCTGGCGACCCGATCGCGAGCCCTCGAGCTGCACCTACGCGCAGCTCGAGGCGCCGGGGGCGCTCGAGGTCGGCGACATCCTGCCGCTGCGCTGAGGCGGGTGCGCGGCACCTGCTATGCGGGTCAGAGCACGACGCCGATGCCCGCCGAGAGCGCGGTGTGGTGCTCGAACACGAGGTTCGTCTCGGTGAGCGCCACGGCCGGGTTCGCCGAGAGGTTCTTCAGCACGAACTGGCGCACGTGGTCGCTGTCGCGCACCCGGACGTGGATGAGGAAGTCCTCGGTGCCGCCGAGGAAGAACAGCTGCGCCACCTCGGGCTCGCGCCGCAGCTCGTCGGAGATCTGCTCCATGAGGTGCCTCGCACCGGGCCGGATGCGCACGCTCACGAGCGCCTGCAGCCCGTAGCCGAGCGCGGCGGGGTCGATCTCGGCCGTGTAGCGCGTGATCACGCCGCGCTCGCGCAGCGAGCGCACGCGGGCGAGGCACGTCGACGGCGAGACGCCGACGGCGCGGGCGAGGTCGACGTTGGGCACCCGCGCGTTCTCGTGCAGCCGGGCGATGATCGCCCGGTCGATCTCGTCGAGCACCACCGGCTGGCGCTCGCTGATCTGCGGCGATTCGGCCATGCCGGGGCATCCTTTCGAACAAACGGGCTGCGATACCTCATCGTACCGAATTCTGTTCGCTAGGACTTTGCGGCAGGCGAACAAGCGGCGAACATTGTACGTACCCACCCCACAACATTCGGAGTAACCAATGCACATCGGCGTGCCCGCTGAGGTCAAGAACAACGAATTCCGCGTCGCCATCACCCCCGCCGGGGTCCACGCCTTCGCGCAGCGCGGCCACCGCGTCGACGTGCAGGCCGGGGCCGGCGTCGGCGCCGGCTACACCGACGACGAGTACGCCGAGGCCGGCGCGACCATCGTCGCCACCGCCGCAGAGGCCTGGGCCGCCGAGCTCGTGCTCAAGGTCAAGGAGCCGATCGCGCAGGAGTACGGCTTCCTCCGCAGCGACCTCACCCTCTTCACGTACCTCCACCTCGCGGCCGACCGTCCGCTGACCGAGGCGATCCTCGCCTCGGGCGTCACGGCCATCGCGTACGAGACCGTGCAGCTCGCCGACCGCTCGCTGCCGCTGCTCACCCCCATGAGCGAGGTCGCCGGCCGCCTCGCGCCGCAGGTGGGCGCCGCGTCCCTGCACGCCTCGAAGGGCGGCCGCGGCGTGCTGCTCGCGGGCGTGCCCGGCACCGCCCCCGCCAACGTCGTCGTCATCGGCGGCGGCGTCGCCGGCGAGCAGGCTGCGGCCACTGCGCTCGGCCTCGGCGCCGACGTCACCGTCTTCGACATCTCGCTGCCGAAGCTGCGCGAGATCGACGGCCGCTACCACGGCCGCATCAAGACCATGGCGTCCTCGTCGTACGAGATCGCGCGGGCCGTGAAGACCGCCGACCTCGTGATCGGCGCCGTGCTGATCCCCGGCGCGGCCGCGCCGAAGGTCGTCACCGACGAGATGGTCGCCACGATGAAGCCGGGCGCCGTGCTCGTCGACATCGCCATCGACCAGGGCGGCTGCTTCGAGGGCTCGCACGCGACCACCCACGCCGACCCCACCTACAAGGTGCACGACGCGATCTTCTACTGCGTCGCGAACATGCCCGGCGCGGTGCCCGCGACCTCGGCGCCGGCGCTCACCAACGCCACCCTGCCCTACGCGCTGAAGATCGCCGACCTCGGCTGGGAGGCCGCACTGGACGCCGACCCGGCGCTCGCCAAGGGCCTGAACGCCACCGCGGGCAAGCTCACCAACGAGCCGGTCGCGATCGCGCTCGGCCTCGAGTACCAGGCGCGCTGACCCGCGCCTCGCCGCCGACCCCCTCGCAGCCGATCGACCGAGCCGCCAACTGCACACGGCGGCCCGGTCGCGAGGGGCGACGCGACGGCGACGGGCGACTCCCAGCGCCCCGACCCGACCGGATGCCCCGGCCGCACACGATGCGGCCGGGGCATCCGCCGTCTCAGCGGGTGCGGGCGAACGGCTCGGGCGCGGCTCAGCCCTCGCCGAGCACGACCGGCAGGCCCGCGCGATACCAGGCGAGGATGCCTCCGTCGACGTTCACGGCGTCGACGCCCTGCTGCTCGAGGTAGGCGGCGGCCCGGGCGCTGCGTCCGCCGACGTGGCACAGCACGTAGACCGTGCGGTCGCGCGGCACCTCGCCCTGGCGCTCGACGAGCTCGCCGAGCGGGATGTGGTGCGCGCCGTCGATGCGCGCCTGCGCGAGTTCCTGCGGCTCGCGCACGTCGAGGATGTAGGCGTCGGCCTCTGCGTGCACCTCGGCGGGTGAGCTGGACTGCATGGTGCCTCCCGGCGGATTCGCTGCTCGAACCCTACCCCGCGCGGCCGAAGGCCGCCGTTCCGGGCGTCGCTGCGCGGATTCCGGCCGGGCGCGACGTAGGGTGTCGATGTGCAACGGCTGGAACGCGAAGACGGTGACGAGCGACTGCTCGCCGCCGAGACGGATGCCGCGGCAGAAGCGCTCACCCCCGTCCCGGTCTCGCACGAGGCGGGGACCCCCACGAGCCTCAGCCTCGGCGACCCCGCCCTCGTGGCGGGCAACGTCGCCGAACCCACCTGGCGACGCTGGCAGACCGAGCTGCGGGCCGCGGGCGGCCGCTCGCCGCTCGTGCGCTTCGACGACTCGCCGCGCACCCGCATCGAGCTGTCGACCACACACCCCGGCGGACTGCCGCAGTTCATCACGGGCAAGTCGACGCTGCTGTCGAGCCTGATCCGCGACGAGCTCGCGCTGCGCAACGCCCGCCTCGCCGCCGCCGAGATCACCCAGAAGGGCATCGAGCTGCGCTCCGTGCGCGGCATCGAGTCCGTGCACCTCGCGATCGGCCTGGCCTCGTGGCGCAACGACGGCGAGGAGTACCTCGCCCCGGTGCTGCTGCGCCCCCTCGCGATCCGCCGCTACGGGCGCGACTTCGAGTTGAAGCTCAAGGGCCAGCCGTACCTGAACCCGGCGCTCGCGCGCGAGCTGCACGAACAGTTCAAGATCACGCTCGACGCCGACGCGTTCGTCGCGCTCGCCATCACCAACGGCGTGTTCAAGCCGCAGCCCGTCATCGACCGGCTGCGGGGGCTCACCTCGCACCTGCCGTGGTTCAGCGTCGCCCCCCGGCTGGTCGTCTCCTCGTTCGCCGAGGTCGGCCCGGCGCTCGCGGCCGACGTCGACGGCTACGGGCACCCGGTCATCGACGCGATCGCCGGCAACAAGGCCGCACGCGCGGTGCTCGCCTCGGTGCCCGAGCTGCCCACCCCCGTGCCGCAGGACGAGCGGCACCCCTCGACCGACGTGCTGCTGCTCGACGCCGACCCCGAGCAGGAGCAGGTCGTCGCCGCGGTCGCCTCCGGCGCCTCGCTCGTCGTCAAGACGCTGCCCGGCACGGGCGGCACCCAGACGATCGTGAACGCCATCGGCGCGCTCGTCGCGATGGACAAGCGGGTGCTCGTCGCCGGCGCGCGTCGTGCGAGCCTCGACGGCATCGCCCACCGGCTCAGCCAGGTCGGGCTCGGCGGCATGGCGGTCACGACCGCGGGGCTCAGGCGCGAGCTGATCCAGTCGATCTCGCGCAACGAGAAGGCCGAGAAGCCGCGGGTCGCCGATGTCGACGACGCCCTCGTGCGCCTGCGCAAGGTGCTGCTCGACTACCGTGCGGCCCTCACTCGCCGAGACGCCGAGCTCGGCGTCTCGGTGCTCGACGCGCTCACCGCGCTCGCCGACCTCGCCGCCCTCCCCGCGGCCCCCGACACGACGGCCAGGCTCGATCACGAGGCGCTCGTGTCGCTCGCCCGGGCGGGGGCGAGGGACCACGCCGCCTTCGACCTCGCGCGGGCCGCCGCGCTCGGCGAGTTCCGCTACGGCCCCGGCGACTCGCCCTGGTACGGGGCGGCGTTCTCCAGCTCCGAAGAGGCCGAGCGGGCGCACGAGCTGGCGAAGCGGCTCAGCCGCTCCGAGGTGCCCCGCCTGCTCGACCGCGGCCGCGCGCTCATCGCGCAGACCCGCCTGCGCCCCTTCGAGTCGGTCGCCGAGCTCGGCGTCTTCCTGCGCCTGCTGCTCGACGTGCGCGAGACGCTCGACAAGTTCCAGCCCTCGGTCTTCGACCGGCCGCTCGGCGAGCTCATCGCCGCGACCGGCTCGCGCCGCGACTCCCCGAGCATGTCGGGGGCCAACCGCCGGCGTCTGCGGCGGCACGCCATGGAGTTCGTGCGCCCCGGGGTGCACGTCACCGACCTGAACGCCGCGCTGCGGGGCATCCAGCAGCAGCGCACGCTCTGGCAGCGCTACTCGGAGGCCGGCGCGATCCCGGGAGTGCCCGTGGGCATCGACGACGTGCACGTCGCGTACCGCACGGTCGCGGCCGACCTCGCCTCGCTCGACGGCCCGCTCGGCGTCACGGGCACGCCGAGGCAGCTCGCCGCGCGGCCGGTGCGCGAGCTCGTGTCGTCGCTGGCGGGGCTCGCCGAGGAGTCCGAGGTGCTGCTGAACCTGCAGGAGCGCACGGCCGTGCTCTCGCGCCTGCGCGACCTCGGCCTCGACCCGCTGCTGC
>JBDIAF010000016.1:0-11713 GCA_039812245.1 Agromyces sp.
CCAAGAGCTCCGCGATCCCGAGGCCCTGCTCATGGCCGTCGTCCTGCCCGTGATGCTCATGCTGATGTTCACCTTCATCTTCGGCCGGGCGATCGACCCGAGCGGCGGCTACGTCGACTATGTCGTGCCGGGCATCATCCTCCTCTGCGCCGGATTCGGCGCCTCCTCGACGGCCGTCTCCGTCTCCCGCGACATGACGACCGGCATCATCGAGCGCTTCCGGACCATGCCCCTGCGCAGCGGGGCCGTGCTCACCGGGCACGTCGTCGTCAGCGTCATCCGCAACCTGCTCGCCACGGCCATCGTCATCGGCGTCGCGCTGCTCGTCGGCTTCCGGCCGAGCGCGACCCCGCTCGGCTGGGTCGCCGCCTTCGGGCTGGTCGCGCTCTACATCCTCGCGATCACCTACCTGTTCGCCGCGATCGGCCTGGCCGCCTCGAGCCCCGAGGCGGCCAGCGGCTACGGCTTCATCCTGCTCTTCCTGCCGTACCTCTCGAGCGCCTTCGTGCCGGTGGACACCATGCCCGACTGGCTGCAGCCGATCGCGGAGCACCAGCCGATCACGCCCGTCATCGAGACGATCCGATCCCTCCTCTTCGGCACCCCGCTCGGGGACTCGGGCTGGATCGCGCTCCTCTGGTGCGCGGGCATCGTGGTCGTCGCGGCGGTGTGGGGCGCCTGGCTCTTCCGGCGCAAGGCCGGCCGGCGCTGATCGGGCCGTGACCGGATGCCTCGGGCGGGCGCCCGAGGCATCCGACCGCTCGTCGGGGCCGCCCGCGCCGGGGCGCGGCGACTAGACTCGGCAGGTCATGACTGCGATCTACGACTGCTCGGTGGACGCCGAGCTCCTCACCGGGATGCGCCTCGCCCGCGGGGCGGTCGGACGCGGCGAGCTCGTCGTGCTGCCGACCGACACCGTGTACGGCATCGGCGCCGACGCCTTCAACGCGAAGGCGGTGCAGCGCCTGCTCGACGCGAAGGGACGCGACCGCACCTCGCCCCCGCCCGTGCTCGTTCCGGGCATCCCGACCCTCGACGCCCTCGCGGCCGAGGTGCCCGAGCCCGTGCGCGCGCTCGTCGCCGAGTTCTGGCCGGGCGGGCTCACGATCATCCTGCACGCCCAGCCGTCGCTCACGTGGGACCTCGGCGAGACCCGCGGCACGGTGGCGCTGCGCATGCCCGACCACCCGATCGCGCTCGAGCTCCTCAGCGAGACCGGGCCGCTCGCGGTCTCCTCGGCGAACCTCTCGGGCATGCCGAGCGCCACCACGGCCGCCGAGGCCGCGGCGATGCTCGGCGAGTCGGTCGCGGTCTACCTCGAGGCCGGCGCGAGCGGCACCGGCTACGAGGCCGTGGGCGAGCGCCCCGGCGACCTCTCCTCGACGATCGTCGACGCCACCGCGCTCGCGACGGGCGGAGCGCTGCGCATCGTGCGCGCCGGCGTCATCACCCGCGAGCGCATCGCCGCGGTCGTGGGGGAGGAGCTCCTGGCCGCGGATCCGTCCGCATCCGAGGCCGAGGCCGAGCCCGGATCCGGCGAGACCGTCGACGAGCAGACGGACAGCGCGGCCTCATGACCCTGTTCGTCGCGCTCGCCCTGCTCGCGGCCGTCGTCACCTTCGTCGGCTCGTTCATCGTGTGGAAGCTGAGTCTCAAGTACCGGCTGTACCCGAAGATCCGGGAGCGCGACGTGCACACGCGCCCGACGCCGCGCCTCGGCGGCATCGCGATGTTCGTCGGGGTGATCGCGGCGTTCGGCGCGGCCTGGGTGGTGTCCTCCCTCGGCCCGACCCGGTTCGGCGTGGTCGCCATCATCTTCCAGAACCCCGGGCAGGTGCTCGCGATCCTGGGTGCGGCCCTGCTGATCGTGCTGATCGGCGTGGCCGACGACATCTGGGACCTCGACTGGATGACCAAGCTCGCCGGGCAATTCCTCGCCGCGGGGCTCATCACCTGGCAGGGCGTGTCGATCGTGTCGCTGCCGATCGGCGGCATCACGGTCGGCTCCTCGTGGATGAGCGCGATCGTCACCGTCTTCGCGATCGTGCTCGTGATGAACGCCGTGAACTTCATCGACGGCCTCGACGGCCTGGTCGCCGGCGTCTCGCTCATCGCCAACGGCGTGTTCTTCCTCTACACCTACCTGCTGGTGCAGCAGACCTCGCCCACCAACTACTTCAACCTCGCCTCGATCATCGCGGTCGTGCTCGTGGGCACGTGCGCCGGCTTCCTGCCGCTCAACTGGCGCCCGGCGAAGCTGTTCATGGGCGACGCCGGCGCACTGCTGGTGGGCCTGCTCATGGCCACCTCGGCGATCTCGGTCACGGGGCAGCTCAACCCCGGCAGCGTCGGCTTCGAGCAGCTGTTCGCCGCGTTCATCCCGATCCTGCTGCCGTTCATCGTGCTGCTCATCCCGCTGCTCGACTTCGGGCTCGCGGTGGTTCGGCGCCTGCGCGCCGGGAAGTCGCCGTTCGCCGCCGACCGCAAGCACCTGCATCACCGCCTGCTCGACATGGGGCACAGCCACCTGAACGCCGTGCTCATCTTCTACGGCTGGACGGCGGTCGCCTCGGTCGGATGCCTCCTCACCTACGTGTTCCCGGTCTACTTCGGGATCGACTCCCTCTGGGCCTTCGTGCTGATGGGCCTGGGCTTCGTGGTGCTCGCCGCGATCACGCTGGCACCCCTCGGCCGACGCAAGCGCCAGACCGTCGCGGCCGAGGAACGGCCGCTCGGGGCATCCGGCATCGCTGACGCCGCCGACGGCGCGGCGACCGAGGGCGGCGAGGTGCTCGACGAACTCGCAGCGAGCCCCTCGGTAGAATCGGGCGACCCCCTCGCCCGACCCTGAAGAGCGCAGCCAGGAGCCCGATGAACGACGCCGCCCCCGCCGACCGCACGCCCACGTCCAACCCGGTGCTCCGCCGGGCGCTCGTCTGGGGCGCGGTGCTCGCCGCCGTCATCCTCGTCGTGAGCGCCGTGCTCGGCCTGGTCTTCGCCGGCGTCGAGGGGCTGGTGAGCGCGCTCATCGGCACGGTGATGGCCGTCGTGTTCATGGGCATCACCGCCGCGAGCATCCTGTTCGCGAACCGATTCGCCTCGAGCGACCTCTTCGTCGGCATCTTCTTCGGTGTGGTGCTCGGCGGCTGGATCCTCAAGTTCATCCTGTTCATCGTGCTCGTCGTCGTGCTCCGCGATGCCTCGTGGCTGAACACGACCGTGCTCTTCCTCAGCATCGTCGCGGGGGTGCTCGCCTCGCTCGTGGTCGACGTGCTCGTGGTCGCGAAGTCGCGGCTGCCCTACGCGAGCGACGTCGAGCTGCCGAAGCCGCCGAGCGAGGACTGAGCGCCCCCAGCACGGGACGCCGCATTGGTATACCATCCAGCGGCCCGCGGCGCGACGCCCGAAACCGGCGAAATTCCCGGTCAGCTCGAATTCGTCTGGATGTAGAAGTCTTGCTAGAGTAGTGGGCGATCCCCTACGGTTTGCGCCGCTCACGCGTGTGCGAAACCGTTCCGATGTTCGTCGTCGCGAGAGCCCCCGCTCCACGCCCGAAACAGGAGAAAGCGCTGCTAGCACACGCTGTGAACCTGCTGGTTCCGATGTCAACCGATGATGGTGAATTCCACGGGCCGTCGATCGACGAATTCTTCCCGGGGCCCCTGCTCTTCGAGGGCACGTACTTCGAGATCAACCGCATCATGCTGGTGCGCTTCGTCGCCGTGGTCGCCCTGCTGCTGGTCTTCTGGCTCGGCACCCGTCGCATGCGGGTCGTGCCCGGCCGCTTCCAGAGCCTCGTCGAGATGGGCCTCGACCTCGTCCGCGTGAACATCGCCGACGACCTGCTCGGCAAGAAGGACGGCAAGCGCTTCCTGCCGATCCTCACCACGATGTTCTTCATGATCCTGTTCATGAACCTGACGGGCATCATCCCCGGTCTGAACATCGCGGGCACCTCCGTCATCGGCGTGCCGCTCGTGCTGGCGATCGTCTCGTACATCACCTTCATCTACGCGGGCATCAAGAAGAGCCCCAAGAACTTCTTCAAGAACTCGCTCTTCCCCTCGGGCGTGCCGTGGCCGGTGTACATCATCGTCACGCCGATCGAGCTCATCTCGACGTTCATCATCCGCCCCGTCACGCTGACGCTGCGACTCATGATGAACATGATCGTCGGCCACCTGCTGCTCGTGCTCTTCTTCGCGGCCACGCAGTACTTCTTCTTCACGGCGCCGGGCATGCTCAAGCTGCTCGGCGTGGGCACCCTCGCCTTCGGCCTGGTCTTCACGCTCTTCGAAGTCCTCGTCGCCGTGCTGCAGGCCTATGTCTTCGCGCTCCTCACCGCGGTCTACATCCAGCTCGCGGTGGCGGAGGAGCACTGAGCCGGGCATCCGCCCACACACATCCCTAAGAAAGGAAACCCAACGTGGACGCAACCACCGTTCTCGCTGAGATCAACGGCAACATCGCGACCGTCGGCTACGGCCTCGCGGCGATCGGCCCGGCCATCGGCGTCGGCATCGTCGTCGGCAAGACGATCGAGGGCGTGGCCCGCCAGCCCGAGCTCGCCGGCCGCCTGCAGGTGCTGATGTGGATCGGTATCGCCTTCACCGAGGCGCTCGCCTTCATCGGTATCGCGACGTACTTCATCTTCGTCTGATCCACCAGCCGCAACCGAGGAGGCCAACGTGCTTCATGCAGTAGTACATGCTGCAGCTGAGGGTGGCGAGACGCACAACCCGGTGCTGCCCGAGCCCTACGACCTCATCTGGTCGACGGTCTGCTTCGTCATCATCCTCGTCTTCTTCTGGAAGTACGTGCTTCCGCGCATGCAGACGATGCTCGACGAGCGCGCCGAGGCCATCGAGGGCAACATCGCGAAGGCCGACGAGGCGCAGCGCAAGGCCGAGGCGGCGCTCGAGGAGTACACCGCCCAGCTCGCCGACGCGCGTGCCGAGGCCGGTCGCATCCGCGAGACCGCCCGCGAGGACGGCAAGAAGATCGTCGCCGAGGCGAAGGACACCGCGGTCGCAGAGGCCTCTCGCGTGACCGCGAGCGCGCAGGCGCAGATCGAGGCGGAGCGCCAGGCCGCGCTCGTCTCGCTGCGCAGCGAGGTCGGCACCATCGCGATCGACCTCGCCTCGGGCGTGGTCGGCGAGTCGCTGTCCGACGACCAGAAGGCGAAGGCGGTCGTCGACCGCTTCCTCGCCGAGCTCGAGGCCGACCAGGCCCGCGCCGGAGGGAAGAACTAGCCCATGGGGAGTGCCACGACCCAGGCCCTGGCCGCCACGCGCGCCGCGCTCGGCGCGCTCGGCCCGGCCGAGCTTCCGGTCGCGACCGACCTGCTCGCCGCAGCTCGGGTGATCGGCGCGACGCCGCAGCTTCGCACCGCCCTCACCGACAACGAGGCCGACGCCGCGCAGAAGCGCGCGCTCGTCGACGCCGTGTTCGGCGGCAAGATCTCGGCCGGCGCGGCCTCGCTCCTCGCGAGCGCCGCGTCGAACCGCTGGTCCGACGCGTCCGACTTCCTCGCGGGCGTCGAGCAGCTCGGCATCCGCGTGGCGGCCGCATCGGCCGGTGACGCGGGCATCGACGCCGAGCTGTTCGCCTTCGACCGCACGGTCTCGGGCGACGCCGAGCTCGAACTCGCGCTCGGCTCCAAGCTCGGCGGTGCCGACGCGAAGGTCGCCCTCGTCGATCGGCTGCTGGACGGCAAGGCCCAGCCCGCCACGGTGGCGATCGTGCGTCATCTCGTGCAGCAGCCGCGAGGCCGCCGCATCGGCGAGATGCTCCGCGAGGCCGCCTCGATCGTCGCCGACCAGCGCGGCTTCGACGTGGCGACGGTCACGACCGCGGTGCCGCTCTCGGCCGAGCAGCTCGGTCGGCTCGAGCGGGGCCTCGCGGCTTCGGCCGGTCGCCCCATCCGCTTGGACACCATCGTCGACCCGGCCGTCGTGGGCGGGGTTCGCGTGCAGATCGGCGACGACGTCATCGACGGCAGCGTCGCCAGCCGCCTCAACGAGCTGCGGCAGAAGCTTGCCGGCTGACGCCGGACGAAAACGACCGGCGTCCTGCGCCGCGACACATCAGTAGCTGTACCGCGGTACAGGCCCAGTAGCTGTACAGAGGTACAGGCCAGGAAAAGGAAATGGCAATGGCAGAACTCTCCATCAGCCCCGACGAGATCCGTTCGGCTCTCTCGGAGTTCGCCCAGGCGTACGAGCCGGGCGCGGCGCAGAAGACCGAGGTCGGATACGTCACCGACGCGGCCGACGGCATCGCCCACGTCGAGGGCCTGCCCTCGGTCATGGCGAACGAGCTCGTCCGCTTCGCCGACGGCACCCTTGGCCTCGCGCTGAACCTCGAAGAGGACGAGATCGGTGTCGTCGTGCTCGGCGAGTTCACCGGCATCGAAGAGGGCATGGAGGTGACCCGCACGGGCGAGGTCCTCTCGGTGCCCGTGGGCGAGGGCTACCTCGGTCGCGTCGTCGACCCGCTCGGCAACCCGATCGACGGCCTCGGCGAGATCGCCGGCGTCGAGGGCCGTCGTGCCCTCGAGCTGCAGGCCCCCGGCGTCATGCAGCGCAAGTCGGTGCACGAGCCGCTGCAGACCGGCATCAAGGCGATCGACGCCATGATCCCCGTCGGCCGCGGTCAGCGCCAGCTCATCATCGGTGACCGCCAGACCGGCAAGACGGCAATCGCGATCGACACGATCATCAACCAGAAGGCCAACTGGGAGTCGGGCGACGTCGACAAGCAGGTCCGCTGCATCTACGTCGCGATCGGCCAGAAGGGCTCGACCATCGCCTCGGTGAAGGGCGCCCTCGAGGACGCGGGTGCGATGGAGTACACCACCATCGTCGCCGCTCCGGCCTCCGACCCCGCCGGCTTCAAGTACCTCGCCCCCTACACCGGCTCGGCCATCGGCCAGCACTGGATGTACGCGGGCAAGCACGTCCTCATCATCTTCGACGACCTGTCGAAGCAGGCCGAGGCCTACCGCGCCGTGTCGCTGCTGCTCCGCCGTCCGCCGGGCCGCGAGGCCTACCCGGGCGACGTCTTCTACCTGCACTCGCGTCTGCTCGAGCGCTGCGCGAAGCTCTCCGACGAGCTGGGCGCCGGCTCGATGACGGGCCTGCCCATCATCGAGACCAAGGCCAACGACGTCTCGGCCTACATCCCGACCAACGTGATCTCGATCACCGACGGCCAGATCTTCCTGCAGTCCGACCTCTTCAACGCCAACCAGCGTCCGGCGGTCGACGTGGGTATCTCGGTCTCGCGAGTCGGCGGTGACGCGCAGGTGAAGTCGATCAAGTCGGTCTCGGGCACGCTCAAGCTCGAGCTCGCCCAGTACCGCTCGCTCGAGGCCTTCGCGATGTTCGCGTCCGACCTCGACGCGGCCAGCCGTCGCCAGCTCGCCCGCGGTGCGCGCCTGACCGAGCTGCTCAAGCAGCCGCAGTACTCGCCGTACCCCGTCGAGGACCAGGTCGTCTCGATCTGGGCCGGCACCAAGGGCCACCTCGACGAGGTCCCGGTGGAGGACATCCTGCGCTTCGAGGGCGAGTTCCTCGACTACCTGCGCCGCAACTCCGACGTGCTGACGGTGCTGCGCGAGACCAACAAGCTCGAGGACGAGACCGTCCAGAAGCTCGAGTCGGCCATCGGCACCTTCAAGAGCGAGTTCCAGACCGGTGAGGGCAAGCCGCTCGCCTCGGTCGGCAGCGAGCAGTTCGAGGCCATCGCCGCCGAAGACGTCAACCAGGAGAAGATCGTCAAGGGTCGCCGCTGAGGCATCCGGCGATCTAGCCAGGTCACCAGGGATACAGGAGAGACATGGGAGCGCAACTTCGGGTCTACCGGCAGAAGATCAAGTCTGCCCAGACGACGAAGAAGATCACCAAGGCGATGGAGCTCATCGCCGCCTCGCGCATCCAGAAGGCGCAGGCTCGAGTGACGGCGTCGACGCCGTACTCGCGGGCCATCACCCGTGCCGTCTCGGCCGTGGCGACGTACTCCAACGTCGACCACGTGCTGACGACCGAGCCCGAGAAGATCGAGCGCGCGGCCGTCGTGATCCTCACGAGCGACCGCGGCCTCGCCGGCGCCTTCAACTCGCAGGTCCTGCGCGAGGCGGAGGAGCTCGCCGAGCTCCTCCGCTCGCAGGGCAAAGAGGTGGTGTACTTCCTCGTCGGTCGCAAGGCGGTCGGGTACTTCCAGTTCCGTCACCGCTCGTTCGAGCGGCAGTGGACGGGCAGCTCGGAGAGCCCCGAGTTCGAGCTGGCGAAGGAAGTCGCCGACGCCGTGCTCGAGGCCTTCCTGCGGGACGCGTCCGACGGCGGGGTCGACGAGATCCACATCGTGTACAACACCTTCGTCAGCATGATGACGCAGACCCCCACGGTCGTGCGCCTGCTGCCGCTCGAGGTGGTCGAGGGCGTCGAAGAGCCGGATGCCTCGGTGCAGCCGCTCTACGAGTTCGAGCCCGACGTCGAGACGGTGCTCGACGCGCTGCTGCCGGTGTACATCGAGAGCCGCATCTTCAACGCCCTGCTGCAGTCGGCCGCCGCGAAGCACGCGGCCACGCAGAAGGCGATGAAGTCGGCCTCCGACAACGCCGACAAGCTGATCACCGACTACACCCGCCTCGCGAACAACGCTCGCCAGGCCGAGATCACCCAGCAGATCTCCGAGATCGTGGGCGGCGCTGACGCGCTCGTCGCCGCCAAGTAGCAACCCCAGAAAGAGTGAGCAGAATGACTGACACCATCGACATGGTCGCCGACCAGACCGTCGCCGTCGGCCGCATCGCCCGCGTGACCGGCCCCGTCGTCGACATCGAGTTCCCGCACGACTCGATCCCCGACATCTACAACGCGCTGCAGACCGACATCACCATCGGCGACGAGACCACGACGCTGAACCTCGAGGTCGCGCAGCACCTGGGTGACGACCTCGTCCGTGCCATCGCGCTGAAGCCGACCGACGGCCTCGTGCGCGGCCAGGAGGTGCGCGACACCGGCGCCCCGATCTCGGTGCCGGTCGGCGACGTCACCAAGGGCAAGGTCTTCAACGTCATGGGCGAGGTGCTGAACCTCGAGCCGGGCGAGACCATCGAGGTCACCGAGCGCTGGCCGATCCACCGCAAGCCCCCGGCCTTCGACCAGCTCGAGTCGAAGACGCAGCTCTTCGAGACCGGCATCAAGTCGATCGACCTCCTCACCCCGTACGTGCAGGGTGGCAAGATCGGCCTCTTCGGCGGCGCGGGCGTCGGCAAGACCGTCCTCATCCAGGAGATGATCCAGCGCGTCGCGCAGGACCACGGCGGTGTGTCGGTGTTCGCCGGTGTCGGCGAGCGCACCCGTGAGGGCAACGACCTGATCCACGAGATGGAGGAGGCGGGCGTCTTCGACAAGACCGCCCTCGTCTTCGGCCAGATGGACGAGCCGCCGGGAACGCGTCTGCGCGTCGCCCTCTCGGCCCTGACCATGGCCGAGTACTTCCGCGATGTGCAGAAGCAGGACGTGCTCCTCTTCATCGACAACATCTTCCGCTTCACGCAGGCGGGCTCCGAGGTGTCGACGCTGCTCGGCCGCATGCCCTCCGCCGTGGGCTACCAGCCGAACCTCGCCGACGAGATGGGCATCCTCCAGGAGCGCATCACCTCGACCCGTGGTCACTCGATCACCTCGCTGCAGGCGATCTACGTGCCGGCGGACGACTACACCGACCCGGCCCCGGCCACCACGTTCGCGCACCTCGACGCGACCACCGAGCTCTCTCGCGAGATCGCCTCGAAGGGTCTGTACCCGGCGATCGACCCGCTGACCTCTACCTCGCGCATCATGGACCCGCGGTACCTGGGCGCCGACCACTACCGTGTGGCCACGCAGGTCAAGGCCGTGCTCCAGAAGAACAAGGAGCTCCAGGAGATCATCGCGATCCTCGGTGTCGACGAGCTCTCCGAGGAAGACAAGATCACCGTCGCCCGCGCGCGCCGCATCCAGCAGTTCCTCTCGCAGAACACCTACATGGCGAAGAAGTTCACCGGTGTCGAGGGCTCGACCGTGCCGCTGAAGGAGACCATCGAGTCGTTCGACGCGATCGTCCGCGGTGACTTCGACCACGTGGCCGAGCAGGCCTTCTTCAACGTCGGCGGCATCTCCGACGTCGAGGAGAAGTGGGCGCAGATCCAGAAGGAGAACGGCTGATCATGGCCGCGCTCAACGTGAGCGTCGTCTCGGCCGACCAGCAGGTCTGGTCGGGCGAGGCGACCATGGTGGTCGCGAAGACCGTCGAGGGCGAGATCGGCATCCTGCCCGGGCACGAGCCCATGCTGGCGATCCTCGCCGGCGGCGAGGTTCGCGTCACGCTCGCCGGGGGTGAGAAGCTCACCGCGAACGCGGAGGACGGCTTCCTCTCGGTCGAGCACGACACGGTGCAGGTCGTCGCGTCCCGCGCGTCGCTGACCTGAACGCAACTATCGAGTAAGGAGTGCGGATGCCTGGGGAGCAGCCGTTCGATCGCCAGTTCGGTGACCTGGCGGTCACTCAGCTCATCGTCATGGCGGGGCTGCCAGGGGCGGGCAAGTCGACGATCGGTGAGATCGTCGGCGCCCGCCTCGGCGCCACCGTCGTGTCGGTCGACCCCATCGAGTCGGCCATCCTGCGTGCCGGCATCGACGCGGACCAGCCCACGGGCCTCGCCGCCTACCTGGTGGCCGAGGAGATCGCCCGGCAGGAGCTCGAGGCGGGCCGCACGGTCATCGTCGATGCGGTGAACGCCGCCGAGGCCGCCCGCCTGCAGTGGCGCGACCTGGCGGAGCGTACCGAGGCGCGCCTGCGGGTGGTCGAGGTCGTCTGCACCGACGAGGACGTGCACCGCTCCCGGCTCGAGAAGCGCGAGCGCAATCTGCCGCACCTCGACGAGACGACGTGGCGTGCGGTCGAGCAGAGCCTCGAGGGCTACGCCGCATGGACCGGACCCTCGTCCGCGCTGCCGCGCGTCACGATCGACTCGGTGCGCTCGCTCGGCGAGAACGTGGACGCGGTGCTCGCGTTCATCTCCGCGTAGTGCTCGTCCTGCTTCCGCCGTCCGAGACCAAGCGGATCGGCGGCGCGCTGCCGCCGCTCGACCTGGGCGCGCTGTCGTTCCAGAGGCTCGCTCCGGCCCGACGTGCCTTGGTGCCCGAGGTCGTCGCGCTCGCGGCCGACCCCGAGCAGGCCATGCGCGCGCTGAAGCTCGGGCCGAAGTCGGCGGGGGAGATCGCCCACGACCTCGTGCTCGAGTCGTCGCCGACCATGCCGGTGCTCGACCGCTACACGGGCGTGCTCTACGACGCGCTCGACGCCCCGAGCCTCGACGCAGCGGCCCGCGAGTACGCGGGTCGCCACGTGGCGGTGCATTCGGCCCTGTTCGGGCTCGTGGGGGCGATGGATCCCATCCCGGCCTACCGTCTGTCTCATGATTCGCGCGTGCCCGGCGCCCGGCTGAAGCAACGCTGGCGCGACGCCGTCGCCGCGGAACTCGCGGCCCACGACGGGCTCGTGATCGACCTGCGCTCGGAGGGGTACGTCGAGCTGGGTCCCACCGATGGCGCCGAGGCGGTGTTCGTGCGGGTCGTCGCGGTCGACGGCGCCGGCCGCAGGCGTGCGCTGAACCACTTCAACAAGAAGGCCAAGGGCCTGTTCACGCGCGCGCTGCTGCGGTC
>JBDIAF010000017.1:0-11322 GCA_039812245.1 Agromyces sp.
TCGAGACCGTCGCGCCCGAGGCATCCGACGTCGCGGGCTTCGCCGCCTACCTCGACCGCTACCGCGCCGGCCTGGCCGCCGAGGCGGCGGCCGTCGCCGCACTGTAACCCTCCAGACCAGAACACGAAGGACGCCCCATGACCCGCACCACGCTCACCACCTCGCTCGACGGCTACGAGGTCTGGTTCCTCACCGGCAGCCAGCACCTCTACGGCCCCGAGACCCTCGCCCAGGTCGCCGAGCAGTCGCGCGCGATCGCGGCGCAGCTCGACGAGGCGTCCGACGTTCCCGTCAAGGTCGTCTGGAAGCCCGTGCTCACCGACTCGGCCGCGATCAAGCGCACCGCGCTCGAAGCGAACGCCGACGACCGGGTCATCGGCCTCGTCGCGTGGATGCACACCTTCAGCCCCGCGAAGATGTGGATCGCCGGGCTCGACGCCCTGCAGAAGCCGCTCGCCCACCTGCACACGCAGGCCAACGTCGAGCTGCCGTGGAGCGACATCGACTTCGACTTCATGAACCTCAACCAGGCCGCCCACGGTGACCGCGAGTTCGGCTACATCCAGACCCGCCTCGGCGTGCCGCGCAAGACGATCGTCGGCCACGCGAGCGACCCGGCCGTGCAGCGCGAGCTCGGCACCTGGCAGCGCGCCGCCGCCGGCCTCGCCGCCTCGCGCAGCCTGAAGCTCGCGCGCTTCGGCGACAACATGCGCTACGTCGCCGTGACCGAGGGCGACAAGACCGAGGCCGAGCTGCGCCTCGGCGTGCAGGTGAACACCTGGGGCGTCAACGAGCTCGCGGCCGCCGTGGCCGAGGCGAGCGAGGCCGACGTCGACGCGCTCGTCGCGGTCTACGAGGCCGAGTACGACGTCGCCCCCGAGCTGCGGAAGGGCGGCGAGCGGCACCAGTCGCTGCGCGACGGCGCGGCGATCGAGCTGGGCCTGCGCTCCTTCCTCGAGGAGGGCGGCTTCGGCGCCTTCACGACGAGCTTCGAAGACCTCGGCGAGCTCAAGCAGCTGCCAGGTCTCGCGGTGCAGCGGCTCATGGCCGAGGGCTACGGCTTCGGCGCCGAGGGCGACTGGAAGACCGCCGTGCTCGTGCGCATCGCGAACGTCATGGGCGCAGGCCTCCCGGGCGGTGCGAGCCTCATGGAGGACTACACCTACGACCTCACGCCCGGCGACGAGCTCATCCTCGGCGCGCACATGCTCGAGGTCTCGCCCTCGCTCACGACGGCTCGCCCCACCCTGGAGGTGCACCCGCTCGGCATCGGCGGCAAGGACGACCCCGTGCGCCTCGTCTTCACCGCCGACCCCGGCCCCGCCGTCGTCGTCGCGATGAGCGACCTGCGCGACCGGTTCCGCCTCACCGCGAACGTCGTCGAGAACGTCGCGCCGCGCGAGGCGCTGCCGAAGCTCCCCGTCGGTCGTGCCGTGTGGAAGCCGGCCCCCGACTTCAAGACGAGCGCCGCCGCGTGGCTCGCGGCGGGCGCCGCGCACCACACCGTCATGTCGAACGCCGTCGGCATCGAGGTCTTCCGCGACTTCGCCGAGATGGCCGGGCTCGAGCTGCTCGTCATCGACGAGGACACCACGACGGCCGAGTTCGGCCGCCAGGTTCGCTGGAACCAGGCCTACTACCGGCTCGCGCAGGGGCTCTGAGCATGACGGATGCCTCGGCGGCCCGCCCGGTCGCACGCCCGCGTTCGGGCGCGCAGTACGCCATCGCCGCGGCCGGCTACACCGCCGACGTCGCGAGCATCGGCGCGAGCCTGCGCACGCTCCGGCACGCGGCGGACGGTGGCACGGCCCGCGACCTCGTCGTGCCCTTCGACGCCGATGAGCTGCGCCCGGGCTACCGGGGCGCGACGCTCGCACCGTGGCCGAACCGCATCGTCGACGGCCGCTACGCCTTCGGCGGCGCGTCGTTCCAGCTGCCGCTGACCGAGCCGGCCCGCGGGCAGGCGCTGCACGGCCTCGCCTCGTGGCTCGACTTCGCCCCGCGCGTCGTCGAGGCCGCGCGCGGCGTGCTCGCGGCCGTCGTCGAGCCGCAGGCGGGCTATCCGTTCCGCGTCGAGGTGGAGGTGGAGTACCGGCTCGACGCCGACGGCCTCACCCAGACCGTGACCGGTCGCAACCTCGGCGACGACGCGGCGCCCTGGGGCACCGGCCCGCACCCGTACCTCGTCGCGGGCGAGGGGCGGGTCGACGACTGGACCCTCGAGCTGCCGGCCGACTCCGTGCTCACGGTCACCCCCGACCGGCTGAGTCCCGTGGCCATCGAGCCGGTCGAGGCGCATCCCGAGTTCGACTTCCGCGCGGCGCGGCCGATCGCGTCGACGTTCATCGACCACGCGTTCACGGGGCTGCGGGCGAGCGATGCCGAAGGCGATTCGGCGCGTGGGGCCGCGCGCGACGCGGGCGCGGCTCGAGGTGCCGCGCCGTCGCATCGCGTCGTGCTCACCGCTCCCGGCGGCACCGGCGTCGAGATGACGTGGGACGCGGCCTGCCCCTGGGTGCAGGTGCACACCGCCGACACCCCGGCCGCCGAGGCGACGCATCGCATCGGCCTCGCGGTCGAGCCGATGACCTGCCCGCCCGACGCCTTCAACTCGGGCACCGACCTCGTCGTGCTGCAGCCGGGCGCGGCGCACACGGCCCGCTGGCGGATCGCCGCACGCTGAGCCAGCCGGCCAGCCGGCCAGCCGGCCAGCCGGCCAGCCGGCCAGCCGGGTCTCGACGCGGCGGGCCGACTGCGCCAGAGTGATGGGGTGACCGACTACGCGCACCCCGACCGCCCCGAAGAGCGCCTCAGCACCGCCGAGCGGGAGGCGGCCGTCGACCGCCTCTCGTCCGCGCAGCTCGCCGGGCGCATCACCCCGCAGGAGTTCGGCGCGCGCTCGACCGCAGCCCGGGCGGCGGTGACCCGCGGCGACCTCGTGCCGCTCTTCGCCGACCTGCCGCCGAGCGAGGCCGGCGATGCGGGCGCCCCGGCCCCCGCGTACGGGGCGACCGCATACCCAGCGGCCGCGACCCCCGAGCGCGAGACCGAATACGGCGGCGGCCCCGGCGTACGGCCGCTCGGCGGCGCGGTGGGCGCGACGATCATGGCGCTCGTGCCGTTCGTCGCGCTGGCGCTCTTCTTCCTCACCGGCTTCAACGGCGGATGGGCGTGGGCCTGGGTCTGGTTCGCGCTCATCCCGATCGCGGGCATCATCCTCTACGGCCCGGGCGCGACCCGGCGCGATCGCCGGCGTTAGCCGACCCGGCTGCGCGATGCCGCTGCGGCGACGATGTTGTGCAGCTGGTCGGAGCGGTAGCCGAAGCGACCGAGGTCGGTGCGGTTGGTCAGCAGTACGAAGCAGACGCCGAGCGAAGGCGTGATCCAGAACTCGGTGCCGGCCCAGCCGCCGTGCCCGTAGGTGTCGCGCGTGAGCACGTTCGGCGCCTCGTTGTACAGGTTCCACGCGAAGGCGAAGTCGCGGCCGCGGTCGGCGGTGTACGGCTCGAGCTTGGGCAGCCCGGCGGTGAGCGGCCGGCGCATGGCCTCCACGGTGATCGGCGCCACGAGCGAGCCGTCGTCGCGCAGCAGGGCCTGCCCGACCGAGAGCAGGTCGACGGCGCGCCCGAAGGCGCCCGCGCCGGGGTGGCCGAGCCGCGAGAAGGCGTCCCAGTCGAGGTCGTACTCGGCCGCGTCGACGGGGGCGTGCCGGGTCGACTCGCGATCGAAGGTCAGGCCCGAGGCGCCCGCCCGGCCGAGCACCGAGGCGAAGTGCGAGCGCCAGGGCGTGCGGGCGGCGTGCTCGATGAGGGCGGCGACCCCCTCGAACGCGATCGTCGAGTAGCGGGCGGCGGTGCCGGCGGCGAAGTCGCGGCCGCCGGCGAGCAGCGAGCCGCGCAGGTTCGGCCGGTCCATGGGCGTCTCGACGATGCCCGAGGTGTGGCTCACGAGATGCCGCAGCTGCACCTCATCGGGTCGCAGCGCGGCGAACTCGGGCACGGCCTCGGCGAGCGGCGTCGTCGGGGTGAGCCGCCCCTCCTCGACGAGGCTGAGCGCCGTGAGGCCCACGAGCGGCTTCGTCACCGAGAACAGCGGGTAGTGGTCGTCGACCGATGCCCCGCCGAACGCCTCGAGTGCGAGGATCCCGGAGGCGTCGGCGATGCCGAGCACGGCGGTGGGCATCGTGCCCGATTCGACGTGCTCGCGGGTCCACTCGAAGGCGCGGTCGTAGGCGGTGCTCATGCGGGTCGGTGTCCTCTCGGGGTGGATCGGGGATCGGTCGGGGTCGGCTGGGCCGGCGCTCAGCTCCGGTGTACCACGTTGCGCGGCTCCTCGCCGCGGAGCATCCGCTCGATCTGCTCGCGCAGCAGGCGGGCCATGCGCGGCATCATCGCGGTCGACGCGCCGCCGACGTGCGGGGTGATCAGCACGTTCGGCAGGGCGAAGAGCGGGTGCCCGTCGGGCAGCGGCTCGGGGTCGATCACGTCGAGGGCGAAGCGAAGCCGCCCCGTGGATGCCTCGGCGAGCACGGCGTCGGTGTCGGCGACCCTGCCGCGGGCGACGTTCACGACGAGTGCGCCGTCGGGCAGCGCGGCGAGGAAGCGCGCGTCGACGAGGCCCTCGGTCTCGTCGGTGAGCGGCACGCCGACGACGACGATCTCGGCCTCGGGCAGCAGGGCGTCGAGCTCGTCGATGCCGTGGATGCGACCGCGCTCGTCGTCGCGCCCGCGGTGCGCGACGCGGGTGAGCGACACCTCGAACGGCTCGAGTCGCGCCTCGATCGCCCGGCCGACGCCGCCGTAGCCGATGAGCAGCACCCGCCGATCGGCGAGGCTCGCGTGCCTGGCCGGCGCCCAGCGGCCCACGCCGGCTGCGACCGGCTCGCCCGCGGCGCGCACGAAGTCGGGGATGCCCCGCTGCGCGGCGAGCACCAGGCCGACCGCGAGCTCGGCCGTCGACGGCTCGTGCACGCTCGCGGCGTTGGCGAACACGTGCCCGGGCGGCAGCGCGCCCGGTACGTCGTCGTAGCCGATCGACTGCGACTGCACCAGTCGCGTCTCGACGCCGGCGAGGGAGGCCAGCTTCGACGCCGTGTCCATGTAGGGCGGCACGACGAGGTCGATGCGCCCGCCGAGCTCGGCCGGCGGCGGGCCGTCGAGCCCCCACACGACGACCTGGACGCCCTCGGGCACGCCGCCCGGCGTCGCTTCGAGCGCGTGCAGCAGGGTCGTGCCGGGCACGGTGACGGTGAGTGGCGAAGCGCTCATGGCTCCATCCTCTCAATCCCGCGGTCGCGCGCCATCGCGCGGCGGGCCGTCACGCGTCGGCGGGCCGCTGCTAGCGTGCATCGCATGAGCCGAGCACGCGAGCGCCGGGGGGCGGCTCCGCCCGAAGATCGGGCCGGTGCGCTCAAGGAGCGGGTCTACGCGACGTTCACCGGCCTCGCGATCGTGCTCGTGCAGCTCGGCAACGTCGGTCACCTCACCGCCGAGCGCGCGGTCGGCACCCTCGCGGTCGGCATCATCGCGATCTCGGCGGCTGGCTTCGTCGCCGAGGTGATCGCGCACACCTCGGTGCACGGGGCGTTCCCGCGCGGCGTCGAGCTCGCGACGATGCTGCGCGTCTCGGGCGGCGCGCTCGCCTCAGCCTTCGTGCCCGTGCTGCTGCTCCTGCTCGCGGCGCTCGGGCGGCTGCAGCTCGAGACGGCGCTGCGGGCCGGGTCGATCGTCTACATCGTGACGCTCGCGGTGATCGGCTACCTGGCCGTCCGGCGCACCTCGCTGCGCTGGTGGCAGCAGCTTCTCGCCCTCGGCCTGCTCGTCGCGCTCGGCCTCGGCGTGGTCGGCCTGCAGCAGCTCGCGCACGCGCACTGAGCCGCCCCGCATCCGTCCGGCCGGCTCAGCCCGGGACGGAGCGGACGGGCGGCTGCGTCGCGCCGGGGATGTACGCGGCGACGTGGGCGTTCACGATCGCGACCGATCGGTCGACGTCGCCCGAGGCGAGCGCCTCGACGATCGGCCGGTGCCCCTGCGCGGCCGCGTCGAGCGGCTCGGAGTTCGTGAGCATCGTCATGATCGTCATGATCTCGATGCCGAGTGCGTTCCAGGCCCGCAGCAACGAATCGTTCTGCGCCGAGCGTACGAACTCGCGGTGGAACTGCGTGCACGCGTTGGCGTACGCGAGGCGGTCGCCGAGCGAGGCGACGCGGATCAGCTCGTCGAGCGCGGCCTCGAGCCTCGACGGGTCGGCCGCCACGTGGGGCGCGGCGAGCTGCGCGGCGACGGCTTCGAGCGCCGCTCGGACCGGTACGGCCTCGGCGAGCTCCCGCTCGCCGACCTCGCGGACGCGGGTGCCGACGTGGCTGCGCGCCTCGAGCAGGCCGAACGCGGCGAGCTCGCGGAACGCCTCGCGGACGGGGGTCTGGCTCGTGCCGAGGCGCTTGGCGATGTCGAGCTCGCGCACGGGCGAGCCGGGTGCGAGCCGCCCGTTCGCGATCTCGACAAGCAGGTAGTCGCGCACGCGGGTGCCGAGCGTCGCCCGTTCGAGCAGCGTCGAGCCTGTGCTCGTCTCGGCTGTGCTCATGCCGCGCCTCTCCCTGTGCACTGCGGAGGCCGCCCCCTTCGGGCAGCGTTTTCCTCGATCATACGCGGACGCTCGAGCTCGGATGAAGATTATCGATAATCCTTGACGCAGAATGTAGAACCGAGTACCGTCCCAGAACAGACGTCGGAAAACGTTTGCCGACACACGACGAAGTGGAGTGCGCATGAGCCATGCGTTGGAGGTGCGAGGTCTCGCCAAGTCCTTCTTCGGCTATCCCGCCCTCGCCGGCGTCGACCTCGTGGTCGAGGCGGGGGAGGTGCACGCCCTGGTCGGCGAGAACGGCGCGGGCAAGTCCACGCTGATGAAGATCCTCGCCGGCGTGCAGCAGGCCGACGCGGGAACCGTCCGCATCGACGGCGAGCTGCGCACGTTCCACCACCCGCAGGCCGCCTACGCCGCGGGTGTCTCGACCGTCTACCAGGAGTTCAATCTCCTGCCCGACCGCACGGTCGCCGAGAACATCCTGCTCGGCCGCGAGCCGCGCCGCTTCGGCCTCGTCGACCGGCGCGCGATGCGCCGCCGGGCCGCCGAGCTGCTCGCCGAGATCGGCGTCGACGGCATCTCGCCGAACGCTCTCGTGCGCACTCTCTCCGTCGCCGAGCAGCAGATCGTCGAGATCGCCAAGGCGCTGAGCTACGAGCCGCGCATCATCTCGATGGACGAGCCGACGGCGGCCCTCGCCGAGCACGAGGTCGAACTGCTCTACGCGATCGTGCGCCGCCTCTCCGCGCGCGGCGTCGCCGTGCTCTACGTCTCGCACCGCATGCGCGAGATCTTCGAGCTGTGCTCGAGGATCACCGTGCTGAAGGACGGGGCGCTCGTCGCCACCCTCGACACCGCCGCGACCGACGAGTCCGAGGTCGTGCGGCTCATGGTCGGCCGCGCGCTCTCCGCCTTCTTCCCCGAGCCGGCGCCCGGCGAGGACCGCCGCGAGGTGCTCGCGATCACCGGCGCAGGCAATGCGCAGCTCGACGGCATCACGCTCGGCATCCATCGGGGCGAGATCCTCGGCATCGCCGGGCTGCAGGGCTCGGGGCGTACGGAGCTGCTCGAGGCCATCGCCGGCGTCGCCCCGTTCACCCGCGGCTCGATGCGGCTCGAGGGGCGCGACTACCGGCCGCGCCGGCCCGCGCACGGCATCGACGCCGGCATCGCGTACCTCACCGAGGACCGCAAGGGCTCGGGACTCGCCCTCGAGCAGTCCATCGAGGACAACGCGCTCGCCGTCGTGCGCTCGAGCGCCCCGCGCCGGGCCCGCACGGCCGCGCGCGGGCTGACCCCGCTGCTCTCCGAGCTCGACGTCTCGGCCCGCGGGCCCGAGCAGATCGTGCGCTACCTCTCCGGCGGCAACCAGCAGAAGGTCGTGCTGGCGAAGTGGCTGCTGCTCGACCCCGGGCTGATCCTGCTCGACGAGCCGACCCGCGGCATCGACGTGGGCGCGAAGCGCGCCGTCTACGAGGTGATGCGCCGGCTCACCGCCGCGGGCCACGCGATCGTCATGGTCTCCTCCGAGCTGCCCGAGGTGATCGGCATGAGCGACCGCATCGTCGTCATGCGCGACGGCCGCATCGCCGGGTCCCTCGATCGCGGACCGAGCGAGGAGCAGGTGGCCGCGTTGGCCGCCGGAACGGCGGTGGCGGCATGAGCGGCGCGGCCCGCACGTCCCCGCTCGCGCGACTGCGCGGCGGTCTCGGCTCGACCGCCGGCGTCTACCTCGTGCTCCTCGGCGTGATCGTCGTCGCGGCCGCCGTCGTCGCCGCGGCCGGACGCACGCTCTTCACGCCGGGCAACCTCACCGTGCTCATGACGAGCATCGCCGTGCTCGGCTTCGTCGCGATCGGCCAGACGCTCGTCATCCTGGTCGGCAGCCTCGACCTCTCCGTCGCGTACCTCGTGAGCCTCTCGAGCGTGCTCGCCGCCGGCACCATGGCCGGCGCCTCGGGCGGCACCGTGCCCGGGATCGTGACGGCGCTCGTCGCGACCGTCGTGATCGGCGCGCTGACGGGATGCCTCGTCGCCTACCTGCAGCTCAGCGGCTTCATCGCCTCGCTCGGCGTCGGGCTGCTCGTGGCCGGCTACCTCGCGAGCTTCTACCGGGGCACCACGGGCAAGGCGAGCCCCGAGCTCGCCGCCTTCGGGTCGGCGAGCATCGGCCCGCTGCCGGTGCCGACCCTGCTGATGCTCGCGTGCCTCGTGCTCGCGGTCGTCCTCGTCGGGCGCACCAGGATGGGCATGCACCTCCTCGCCGTCGGCGGCGACGCGCACGTCGCCCGCATGTCCGGCGTCCGCGCGGGCACCCCGGTGGTCGTCGCGCACGCCCTCTCCGGGCTCTGCGCGGGCATCGCCGGCGTCGTGATCGTCGCCCGCCTCGGCGTCGGCAGCCCGACCGTCGGCGAACAGGGCGGCTACGACCTGCTCTCGATCGCCGCCGTCGTGCTCGGCGGCGCCTCGCTCGCGGGCGGTCGCGGCTCGCTCTGGGGCACCCTCGGCGGCATCCTCATCTTCGCCGTCGCCGACAGCGCGATGGGCATCCTCCAGGTGAACCCCTTCCTCAAGGAGGTCGTGCGCGGCGTCGTCATCATCGCCGCCGTCGCCCTCTACGCCCGCCGAACCGCCCCGATCGTGCGCCGCCGCTTCGCGGCCAGCGCCGGGCCCGACCCGGCCGAGGCATCCGCGGCGACCGCCGCCGGCCCGACCGCCCCCGTCACGGAAGGAGCCGAGCGATGACCGGCACCGTCGCCGAGCCCGCCGTCACCCGGTACGACCCGAGCCGGCCCCCGCTGGCGAAGCGGCTCGCCGCCGGCCTCGCCACCCCGGGCGGCATCGTCTGGGTGCTCCTCGTCGCGCTGCTCGTCGCGGTCGTCGTCTACAACCCGCAGCTCGCCGCCCCCGAGCAGTTCCTGCGACTGATCGCGCGGATGGCCCCCGTCGCCATCGTCGCGGTCGGGCAGTACTTCGTGCTCGTCTCCGGTGAGTTCGACCTGTCGATGGGCGCCGTGATCGGCGTGCAGGTGGTGCTCGCCGGCACGCTCATCGGCGACGACCCCTCCCAGATCCTGCCCGTCGTGCTGCTCATGTTCGCCGTCGCGATCGTCGTCGGCCTCGTGAACGGCCTCGTGACGACGCTGCTGCGGGTGCCCGGCTTCATCACCACGCTCGGCACGATGCTCATCCTCTCCGGCCTCACCTTCTACGCGACCGGCGGATCCGCCGGCCAGAACCCGGCCGAGGAGTTCCGCGTGCTCGGCCGCGGTGGGCTGGAGCTTCCGGTGCTCGGCTACCTGCCCTGGGCGATCGTCGTGCTCGTCGCCGTGGTCGTGATCGCGGCCTGGCTGGTGCGCCGCCCGTTCGGCCGGCTCCTCCTGCTCTCGGGCGACAACCCGCGCGTCGCGCACTTGGCGGGGTCGCCCGTGTGGTGGCTGCAGACCCGGGCGTACCTGCTCTCCGCCCTGGCGGCGACCGTCGCCGCGATCCTCCTCGTCGGCTACGCGGGCGTGCACCCCTCCGTCGGCTCCGGCTACGAGTTCACCGCGATCACCGCGTGCGTCATCGGCGGTGTCGTGCTCGGCGGCGGTCGCGGCTGGCTGCTCTCTGCGGTCGCCGGGGCGCTCGTGCTGGAGAGCCTGTTCACGCTGCTGAACTTCGTCGGCGTCGCCGCCACGTGGCGCCCCACCGTGCAGGGCGCGATCATCCTCGTCGCGATGGCCGTCACCGCGCTCCGAACCATCCGGCGGCGTCGTCCGTCGGCCGCAGAGGTCCCGCCGCGCTCCGAGCCCGGCGCGGGCGAGGGGGCCCCCGCCCCCGCCACCGCACCACAGCAACCGAGAGGAACATGATGCAACGACGCACCTCCCGCCTCGCCCTCGTCGGCGCCGGCGTCTTCGCGCTCGCGCTCACAGCGTGCGCGCCCGGCGCGAACGCCGGCGGCGGCTCCGAGAGCGAGCCGAACGCCGAAGCCAACCCCTGGTTCGACCAGGCCCAGTTCGACCTGGAGAACGAGCGGCGCTCCGCGCAGTTCGAGGGCGACCCGACGAAGCCCTACCTGCAGTATCTCGCCGGCGACATGGTCGCCGCGGCGGACTACGCGCTCGACCGGCCCGGCAAGGTGTGCTTCGCCAACGCCTCGCTCTCGAACACCTGGCGGCAGACCGGCTGGATCACGATGAACCAGCAGCTGCAGGTGCTCCAGGAGCAGGGGGTCGTGGCGTCGATGGAGACGCGCGACGCGCAGGACTCCGACGACACGCAGGTCGCCGACATCGACTACTTCGTGAACGAGGGCGACTGCGACGGCTTCATCATCTCGCCGTACTCGCCCGACGCCACGACCGCGGCCGTCGAGCGCGCCTGCGAGACCGGCAAGCCGGTCATCGTCTTCGACCGCGCCGTCGGCACCGACTGCGTGACCTCGTTCGTGCACTCGATCGGCGGCATGGCCTGGGGCATCGACGTCGGCGAGTTCATCGCCGACCAGCTCGAGCCGGGAGACAAGGTCGTCGCGCTCCGCACCGCCGCGGGCGTCGACGTCTTCGAGTCCCGCTGGGCGGCCTCGCAGAAGATCTTCGACGACGCGGGCATCGAGTACGTCGACTACATCACCGGCGCCGACCCGGCCGAGATCAAGAAGGCCGTCACGGACGAAATCGCCAAGGGTGAGATCGACGCCGTCTGGGTCGACCTCGGCGACCAGTCCGTCCCCGCGATCGAGGCGTTCGAGGA
>JBDIAF010000018.1:0-11321 GCA_039812245.1 Agromyces sp.
GTCGATGACCGTGAGGCCCTCGACGACGAGGGCGGCCTCGCCGAGCTGCGGCGGATCCTTGTGCACGGTCAGCTCGACGGCGCGGCCCACCATCAGCGAGGCGAGCTCCGTGTTCGACGCCGTCGGGGATGCCTCGCCGACGACCTTGCCCAGCCGGATCACGGTGATGCGGTCGGCGACCTCGCGCACCTCGCGCAGCTTGTGCGTGATGAACACGATCGAGGTGCCCGACTCCTTCAGCTGGCGCATGATCTGCATCAGCTCGTCGGTCTCCTGCGGGGTGAGCACCGCGGTCGGCTCGTCGAACACCAGGACCTTCGCGTCGCGCGAGAGCGCCTTGATGATCTCGACGCGCTGCTGCACGCCCACCGGCAGGTCGTCGACCAGCGCGTCGGGGTCGACGTCGAACCCGAACCGCTCGCTGATCTCGCGCACGCGCTGACGGGCGGAGTTCAGGTCGAGGATGCCGGCGCCCTTGGTCGACTCGTGGCCGAGCATCACGTTCTCGGCGACCGTGAACACCGGGATCAGCATGAAGTGCTGGTGCACCATGCCGATGCCCGCCGCCATCGCGTCGCCGGGGCCCGCGAAGTGCTGCACGACGTCGTCGAGGAGGATCTCGCCCTCGTCGGCCTGGTACAGGCCGTAGAGCACGTTCATCAGCGTCGACTTGCCCGCACCGTTCTCACCGAGCAGGCAATGGATCTCGCCGGCCTCGACAGTGAGGTCGATATGGTCGTTGGCGACCAGGCTGCCGAACCGCTTCGTAATACCGCGAAGTTCGAGCTTCATGTCCCCGATCCTAGTGAGAGGGCAGCATCTGCAGCAGATGCTGCGCCGATGTTGGAGCGCACCTCGGGGTGCTGCTCAGATGTTGCGACCGGTGCGCCGACGAACATTGGGGCGCGGTCGCGGGTGGTGGAGCGCAGATCGGGGAGGCCGGCATGCCGACCTCCCCGATCTGGTTCGCCTCTGGTTACTGCTGGTTGAGGTAGGACTCGACCGTCACGTCACCCGAGATGATCTTCTGCTGCAGGTCGTCGAGCTCGCCCTGGAGCGACGACGAGACCTTCGACTCGAAGTCGTGGAACGGCGCGATGCCCACGCCCTCGTTCTCGAGCGTGCCGACGTACGGCGCCGGGTCGAAGTCGCCCTGGCCGGCGGCGAGCACCGAGTCGTAGGTCGCGACGTCGATGCCCTTGAGGATCGAGGTGAGGATGAGGTCGGCGACCGACGGGTCGGTCTGGGTCAGGTCGGCGTCGACGCCGACCATCGCGATGTCACGACCCGAGTCGCGCACGGCGGCCGCACCCGACTGGTAGATCGGGCCGCCGACGGGCAGCAGCACGTCGATGTTCTGGTCGATCAGCGCCTGCGCGGTCTGGCGAGCCTGGTCGTTGGCCTCGAAGCCGCCGGTGAACGAGCCGTCCTGCGCCGCGCGGTCCCAGCCGACGACCTTGACGTCCTTGCCCTTCTCCGTCTTGTAGTAGTCGACGCCCTGGGCGAAGCCGTCCATGAAGATCGACACGGTCGGGAAGTTCATGCCGCCGTAGGTGCCGACCACGTTGGTCTGCGTGTAGTCGGCAGCCGCGTAGCCCGCGAGGAACGCGGCCTGGGCGGTGTCGAACAGGATCGGCTTGATGTTGGGGGCGTCGGTCTCGCCGTCGAAGTCGTTGTCGGCCGCGTCGTCGATGATCACGTACTCGACATCGGGGTTCGCGAGGGCCGACTCGACGGTCGCCGCCGAGAGGGCGAAGCCGACGGTGACGATCAGGTTGCAGCCCTGGTCGACGAGGCTCGTGAGGTTGGGGGCGTACTCGGTCTCGTCCTTCGACTCGACCGTCTTCGCCTCGACGCCGAGCTCGTCGGCGGCCTTGGTGATGCCCTCGTAGCCGAGCTGGTTGAAGCTCTTGTCGTCGAAGCCGCCCGCGTCGGAGACCATGCAGGGCAGGAAGTCGCTCGCAGCGTCGGTCGACGAGCCGCCCTCTTCGGGAGCCGACGCGCAGCCGGCGAGCAGTGCGACGCTGCCGAGCAGCGCGAGACCGCCGAACGCGGCCTTCTTGGTGGTGACCTTCACAGTGTCCTCCAAAGACGTGAGACCCCCGCACGTGCGCGGGGGCTGATCGATGTCACGTTACCGAATGTTGCGTCCGATGCCTCGGGTGCGACGGCGGCGGGCGTCAATGGTTATCAAGACGCGACATTCTGCTCATATGAGCAGCCGCCCTGTCCCCCGCGCGGGGGCGATCACGGCGCCGAGGGCACCCTCATGGCTCCCTGAGCTCGTCGAAGGGGGCTCGGCCCGATGCCGTCGATCCCTCCTGCACATCGGTCGTGGACGCGCGCGGCATCCACAGATCGGTCGCGCCGAGGCATCCCGGGAACGTGCGGGCCCAACATGGCTGGATGCCTTGGATGTACATCGTCGAATGCGCCAACGGCGCCTACTACACGGGCTCGACGAACGAGCCCGTCGAAGTCAGGGTGTGGCAGCACAATGAGGGGCTCGGCGCGAACTTCACGCGCAAGCACCGCCCGGTGAGGCTGGTGTACTTCGGCTCACTGAAACCGACGCCGGAGGTGAACCGCGCCATACGCTCCGGGAAAGACCTCACGCCCCCTTCGACGAGCTCAGGGAGCCAGACCCGATCACGGCGCCGAGGGGGACTCGACGACGATCTCGCCGGCGATGATCGCCTGGCGCAGCCCTTCGATCTCGCCGTCGAGCGCCGCCGGAACGAGCCCCGCGAGGTCGTGGTACGGCGCGATCTCTACGCCCTCGTTCTCGAGCGTGCCGATGTAGGGCTCGTTCGAGAACTCGCCGCCCTGCACGTCGCCGACGATCTCCACCATCGCGTCCTGCGTGTTCTTCAGCACGCTCGTCAGGATCACCGGGCGGAACTGCGCGGGCAGGCTCTCGTACCCGTCGCTGTCGACCCACACGATCGAGACGCCCTCGCGCTCGAGCGCCGCGGCCGCCGCGCCCTCGCCGACCTGGCCGGCGACCGGCAGGATCACGTCGGCGCCCTGATCGATGAAGCCCTCGGTCAGGGCCTTGCCCTTGTTGATGTCCTCGAAGTCGCCCGTGAACGCGCCGTCCTGCGCCTGCTTGTCCCAGCCGAGCGCGCGCACCTGCGTGCCGTGCACCTCGTTGTACTTCGCGACGCCGTCGACGAAGCCGTCCATGAACAGCGTGACGGGCGGCTGGTTGCCGCCGCCGAAGGTCGCCACGACGCCGGTCTTCGAGACGCCGGCGGCCAGGTAGCCCGCGAGGAACGAGGCCTGCGCCGTGTCGAACACGACGGGCTTGATGTTCTCGCCCTCGACCGTCTCGTCGACGATCGCGAAGTCGAGCTCTGGGTGCCTCGCGGCCTGGTCGGCGGTGGGCTCGGCGAGCTCCCAGCCCACGGTCACGATGAGCTGGCAGCCCGAGTCGACGGCCTGCTGCACGTTCGGCGCCAGGTCGGTCTCACCGGTCGAGACGAGGGCCTCGGCGTCGATGCCGTACTCGCTCTCGGCCTGCTGCAGCCCCTCCCAGCTCGACTGGTTGAACGAGCGGTCCTCGAGGCCGCCCGAGTTGGTCACCATGCGCACGCAGCCCGAGCCCGAGGCATCCGGCCCCTGCTCGGGCGCCGGCGCGCAGGCGACCAGGGCGATGGATGCCGCGGCGAGCACGGCGCCGAATCCGATCCGAGTGCGTCGAGGCATGGCCTCCGCCTTCCTGCCCGGCCCGCCGGGCGTCACAGTACGTCGCTCGAGCCGCCGAGCCGAAGCGCGTCGACGACCGCCTTCACCCGCTGGGCGTGCTCGCTCGTCGTGACGAGCAGCGCGTCGGGGGTGTCGACCACGACGATATCGTGCACGCCGATGAGGCTGATGACCCGCTTCGAGCGGCTCACGACGATGCCGCTCGAGGCGTCGGCCAGCACCCGCGCGTGCTCGCGCAGGATGGCGAGCTCGCCCGAGCGGCCCGCGGTGTTGAGCTTCGCGAGCGAGGCGAAGTCGCCGACGTCGTCCCACTGGAAATGGCCGCGCACGACCGCGAGGCCGCCGGCGGCGGCGGCCGGCTCGGCGACCGAGTAGTCGATCGCGATCTTCTCGAGCCTCGGCCAGATGCGGTCGACCGCCGGCCCGCGGGTCACGGGGTCGTCCCACGCGGCGGCGAGCTCGACGAGCCCGGCGTGCAGCTCGGGCTTGTTGCGCTCGATCTCGGCGAGGAGCTGGGAGGCCCGGGCGATGAACATGCCCGCGTTCCAGAGGTGCTTGCCCCCGGCGAGGTATCGCTTGGCCGTGGCGAGGTCGGGCTTCTCGACGAAGCTCGAGACCGCCTCGACGTGCTCGGCGCCGTCGACCCGCAGCGGGGCGCCGCACTCGATGTAGCCGAAGCCGACCGCGGGCTCGGTGGGGGTGATGCCGATGGTCGCGATGTAGCCGGCCTCCGCGGCGGCGACGGCCTCGGTGACGGCCTGCGCGAAGAGGGCGGAGCCCGAGATGACGTGGTCGGCGGCGAAGGAGCCGATGATCACGCCCGGCTCGCGGCGCTCGAGGATCGCGGCCGCGAGCCCGATGGCCGCGGTGGAGTCGCGCGGCTCGGACTCGAGGACGATGTTCGCGTCGGCGAGCTCGGGCAGCTGCGCCTCGACGGCGGCGCGGTGCGCGCGGCCGGTGACCACCATGATGCGCTGCTCGCCCGAGAGCGGAGCGAGGCGGTCCCACGTGTCCTTCAGCAGGGTCTGGCCCGAGCCGGTCAGGTCGTGCAGGAACTTCGGCGCGTCGGCCCGCGAGAGCGGCCAGAGGCGCGAGCCCACGCCCCCGGCGGGGATCACTGCGTAGAAGCGGTCGAGCGGTGCTGACATGCCGACGAGACTATCGGGCGCGGCTGCGGGATGCCTCGGGCCGGGGCATCCGACCGCCGTTCCGCCGTTCGCCGCCGTGGCGAGCGGCTAAGGGTCGCCTAACCGGCGTGGCGTGCAGCGCGGGTCTAGACTCGGAACCGGGCGCACGCCGCCCCGACGCGCCCGCTCGTCACGGGCGACGGAGTCACACAGCCAGGGAGGGTTGTTCATGCCAGAGTCCTCGGCAGGAACCCTGACCGCACCCCCGAAGCCGGCGAAGCAGAAGCCGGGCGGCACGCTCTACCGCGGCCGCGAGGGAATGTGGTCATGGGTGCTGCACCGCATCACGGGTGTCGCCATCTTCTTCTTCCTGCTGGTGCACATCCTCGACACGGCGCTCGTGCGGGTCTCCCCCGAGGCCTACAACGCGGTGATCGGCACCTACCAGACGCCCATCATGGGCCTCGGCGAGGTCGCCCTGGTCGGCGCGATCGTGTTCCACGCGCTCAACGGCCTGCGCATCATCCTCGTCGACTTCTGGACCTGGGCGACGCGCCACCAGAAGGTGCTGTTCTGGGTCGTCATCGCCCTCTGGGTGGTCACGATGCTGGCCTTCACCCCGCGCCACCTGATGAACGTGTTCGGCCACTAGCGAGGTATCGAGAGATGACTGCAATCGCGTTCCCCGGCGAGCCCCACCGCCGCCGCACCAACCTCGAGAAGTGGGGCTGGATCTACATGCGCGTCTCGGGCGTCGTGCTCGTCGTGCTGATCTTCACCCACCTGTTCGTCAACCTCATGCTGGGCGACGGCGTGCACGCCATCGACTTCGGCTTCGTGGGCGGCAAGTGGGCCGACCCGTTCTGGCAGTGGTGGGACGTCGCGATGCTCTGGCTCGCGCTCATCCACGGCGCCAACGGCATGCGCACCATCGTGAACGACTACACCAACCCCGGCACGGTGCAGAAGCTGCTGAAGCTCGCGCTGTTCCTCGCGGCCGCCGTGCTCATCGTGCTCGGCACCCTCGTGGTCTTCACCTTCGACCCGTGCCCCGCCGGCGCCCCCGCCGACCTCCTCCCCTCGTTCTGCGCCGCCTAGGAGACACGTGACCAGCGAGACCCACGCCGAGACCAAGGTCGTCGACGGCGTCCACTACCACCAGTACGACATCGTGATCGTCGGCGCCGGCGGCGCCGGCATGCGGGCGGCCATCGAGGCCGGCCCGGGTGCGAAGACCGCCGTCATCTCGAAGCTCTACCCCACCCGCTCGCACACGGGCGCGGCGCAGGGCGGCATGGCCGCCGCGCTCGCGAACGTCGAGGAGGACTCGTGGGAGTGGCACACCTTCGACACGGTCAAGGGCGGCGACTACCTCGTCGACCAGGACGCGGCCGAGATCCTCGCGAAGGAGGCCATCGACGCGGTCATCGACCTCGAGAACATGGGCCTGCCGTTCAACCGCACGCCCGAGGGCAAGATCGACCAGCGACGCTTCGGCGGGCACACGCGCGACCACGGCAAGGCGCCGGTGCGCCGCGCCTGCTACGCGGCCGACCGCACGGGCCACATGATCCTGCAGACGCTGTTCCAGAACTGCGTCAAGCTCGGCATCGAGTTCTACAACGAGTACTACGCCCTCGACGTCGTCATGACCGAGGTCGACGGCGTGCCGCAGCCCTCCGGCGTCGTCGCCTACGAGCTCGCCACGGGCGAGCTGCACGTCTTCCAGGCGAAGGCGATCATCTTCGCCACCGGCGGCTTCGGCAAGATCTTCAAGACGACCTCGAACGCCCACACCCTCACGGGCGACGGCGTCGGCATCATCTGGCGCAAGGGCCTGCCGCTGGAGGACATGGAGTTCTTCCAGTTCCACCCGACCGGCCTCGCCGGCCTCGGCATCCTCCTCACCGAGGGCGCCCGCGGCGAGGGCGCGATCCTGCGCAACGCCTCGGGCGAGCGCTTCATGGAGCGCTACGCCCCCACCATCAAGGACCTCGCACCCCGCGACATCGTCGCGCGGTGCATGGTGCAGGAGGTGGCCGAGGGCCGCGGCGCCGGCCCGCACAAGGACTACGTGCTGCTCGACTGCACGCACCTGGGCGCCGAGGTGCTCGAGACGAAGCTGCCCGACATCACCGAGTTCGCCCGCACCTACCTCGGCGTCGACCCCGTGTACGAGCCGGTTCCCGTCATGCCGACCGCGCACTACGCGATGGGCGGCATCCCGACGAACAACAACGCCGAGGTGCTGCGCGACAACACCACGGTCGTGCCCGGCCTCTACGCCGCCGGCGAGTGCGCCTGCGTCTCGGTGCACGGCTCGAACCGCCTCGGCACCAACTCGCTGCTCGACATCAACGTCTTCGGCAAGCGGGCCGGACGCAACGCGGTCGAGTACGTGAACTCGGGCGTCCCCTTCACCCCCCTCCCGGAAGACCCAGCCGCGGGCGTGCGCGAGATGCTGCAGGGCCTGCGCGACTCGACCGGCACCGAGCGGATCGCCGCGATCCGCAAGGAGCTGCAGGACGAGATGGACCGCAACGCCCAGGTGTTCCGCACCGACGAGTCGCTCGCGCACGCGGCCGGCGTCATCGCCGAGCTGCGCGAGCGCTACAAGCACGTCGGCGTGCAGGACAAGGGGAAGCGGTTCAACACCGACCTGCTCGAGGCCGTCGAGCTCGGCTTCCTGCTCGACCTCGCCGAGGTCGTCGTCACGAGCGCCCGCAACCGCGAGGAGAGCCGAGGCGGTCACATGCGCGACGACTTCCCGAACCGCGACGACGAGAAGTTCATGCAGCACACGATGGCGTATCTGTCGGGCGACGCCCACTCGTCCGATGCGAGCGACCACATCAGGCTCGATTGGAAACCGGTCGTCGTGACCCGCTACCAGCCGATGGAGAGGAAGTACTGACGTGAGCACCGCCACGCTCGAACAGCCGCCGGCCGCCGAGGCCCCCATCCAGTCGTTCACGGTCACCTTCCTGATCCGCCGCTTCGACCCCGACGTGGACACCGAGCCGCGCTGGCAGGACTTCGACGTCGAGATGTACGCGACCGACCGCGTGCTCGACGCGCTGCACAAGATCAAGTGGGAGCAGGACGGCTCGCTGACGTTCCGCCGCTCGTGCGCCCACGGCATCTGCGGCTCCGACGCCATGCGCATCAACGGCCGCAACCGCCTCGCCTGCAAGACGCTGATCAAGGACCTCGACATCTCGAAGCCGATCTACGTCGAGGCGATCAAGGGCCTGCCCCTCGAGAAGGACCTCATCGTCGACATGGAGCCGTTCTTCGCGAGCTACCGCGAGGTGCAGCCCTTCCTGCAGGCGAACACGACGCCCGAGCCCGGCAAGGAGCGGGTGCAGTCGGTCGCGCAGCGCGCGATCTTCGACGACACCACGAAGTGCATCCTCTGCGCGGCGTGCACCTCGAGCTGCCCGGTGTTCTGGACCGACGGCCAGTACTTCGGCCCGGCCGCCATCGTCAACGCGCACCGCTTCATCTTCGACTCGCGCGACGACGAGGCGAAGGTGCGTCTCGACATCCTGAACGACAAGGAGGGCGTGTGGCGCTGCCGCACCACCTTCAACTGCACCGAGGCGTGCCCCCGCGGCATCGAGGTCACGAAGGCCATCGCCGAGGTGAAGCAGGCGGTCATGCGCGGTCGCCCCTGACGGGCGCATCAGCAGTCGGATGCCTCGCCGAGCACGTGCTCGGCGAGGCATCCGTCGTTTTCGGGCACGCGCTCGGCGGGACTCGTCCCCGAGACGCACGCATCCGGGCCGCCCTCGGGGGGAAGGCGACCCGGATGCTGTGGGAGCGGGCCGGAGCTCGGGATGGACTCCGACCCGCAGGGGCCTGAGGCCCCCTCCTCGGCGGCGACGACGGCCGCCGAGGGTCTAGCCCGCGGTTCGGCGCCGTCGGATGTTCTGGGGTCGGGTACGCATGGCTCATCGCCTTCGGGTTCGGCGCGGAATCTCGGGTTGCGCGCCGTTCGGGTTCTCGGGTTCGACCCACGCTGAACGTGGTGTCACGACCAGCCTTCCAGACATGAGGGTGATTCGGGAACATGGGGCTGCCCACCAAAACGGGGGCCATCTGGGTGGATTCCACCCGCGTACGGCGTCTCGACGCACGAATCCGCCGCCCACGGGTGCCCATGCGACGGATGCCTCGACGCGAAAGGCGCGTCGAGGCATCCGTCCCGGTGGGGCTCAGGCCCTGCGACGGCGGTACGCGCCGTAGCCGAGCGCCAGGGCGCCGAACACCACGAGGGCGATCGCGGGCAGCAGCGGCGTGCCGTCGTAGCCCGTCGAGGCCAGCGGCGACGACGACGCCGGCGTCGAGCTCGGCGGTGCCGGGTTGCAGTCGGGCGTCGCCGGCGGGTACGCCGTGATCTCCGCGGTCGTCGGGTTGATGCGGATCTCGACGATGGCGCTGCCGCGCAGATCGTAGAACGGCGCGCTCGGGTCGAGCACCCACTGCCCGGTGGGCAGCTGTCGCCAGCCCGGCCAGGCGATCGCGTGGCCCTGCTCGTCGACCGCGGCGCCGGGCCAGAGCTGCGATCCGGCGATGGTCTCGCCGCTCGCCCAGCCGGCCGGGTACGCGACCTGGTCGACCTGCGAGGCGCCGTCGGCGAGCAGTGCGGCCGTGTCGCCCGCGTCGATCGACGGGTCGCGACCGGCGTACGCCTCGGGAGTCCACCAGATCAGGGCGATCGGGTTGGACTCGGGGTCGACGTTGAACGGGGTGACCGCGTAGCTGAACCACGGGGCGTCGTTCATGCACTGGGCGAAGCCGGACAGGTCGACCGACTTGACGGGGGTCTCGACGGTGCTGCAGTCGTTCGAGTCGTCGGAGTCCCACGCCACGGGAGCGTCGCCCTCGGCGGCGATCGCGGGCCGATCGACCTCTCCGCTCGGGTACGGCTCGCCGGCGACGCACGCCGTGTTCACGAGCGGGGGGATCTCGACGCCGGGCGACGACTGCACGAGCTCGCCGACCACGACGTCGAAGGTGATCACGGCGACGGCGCCGGGCTCGAACCAGCCGGAGTAGTGCCAGCTGACGGTCCCGTCGCCGAGCTCGGCCGCGCTCCAGCCGGCCGGCACGACGTCGGAACCCTCGACGAAGGCGACGCCCTCGGGCAGGGTGTCGGTCACGGTCGGGTCGTACGCCGGGTCGGCGCCGTTGCTCGTGACCGTCAGCGTGTACGAGATCACGTCGCCCTCGCCGGAGTCGACCGGCGTGCCGTCCGTCTCCTTCACGATGCCGAGGTCGATGTCGACGACCGGGTGGTCGACCTCGCAGTCGTCGCCCCATCCCGCGACGGCGACGACGGGGACGACCTCGCTCGGGCACGAGCCGCCCTCCGACGGGGCGACGACGTTGTGCAGCAGCTCCCCGAAGACGTCGTCGTCGACCTGCACCGTGTACCAGGTCCACGCGGTGTCGGCGTCGCCGCCCTCGTCCATCGGGGCGAGCGTCGGGATGGTCCAGGTGAGCGTGTCGCCGGCCGGCCCGGTGAGGCCCGGTCCCGCTGCGACGAACGTCGCGTTGTCGAGCACGTCGGAGAGGTCGTCGAAGGCCTGCGCGCCCGAGACCTCGACGTCGGAGGTGTTCGTGGCCGTCAGGTAGTAGGTGATGACCTGACCGGGCTCGACCGAGGCGCCGTCGAGCGGCCACGAGCTCTTCTCGAGCTGCCAGCTCGGCTCACCGGGGCAGGGCGCGATCGTCGTCGCGACCACGAGCTCCAGCTCGGGGTCGTCGGCCGAGGTGAGCGTCACGGTGTAGTTCCCGGTCGCCGCGACGATGAACGTCCACTCGAACGTGTCGCCCGAGGCGCCGAACGTCCGCGTGCCGCGGACCGTGTCGCTCGAGTCCCGCAGCGTCAGCGTGTACTCGTCGCCGACGACGAGCTCCGACAGCTCGGCCTTGATCGAGAGCGTGGACTCCGGGGAGACGCAGACCGAGGGCGTCAGGTGCAGCAGCGGCTGCCCGGGCGGCGGTGGGAGGTCGCAGTCCTTCGCGCCGATGACGACGCCGAGGTCGAGGTTCTTGCCGAGGTAGTGCTGCACCGCGCCGTCGCCGTCGTAGTACCAGAACTCGGGGATGACGTCGCCCTCGTGCGTGTCGTGGCCGTTCGTGTTGTTGACGATCGAGCGCGCGCTGGGCTCGTTGAACACGTACGGGTTCGTCTCGCTCGCGGTCGCATGGCAGATGCCGACCTTGCTGCCGTTCCAGCTGTAGGGGTCGCCCTCGCTGCCGTCACCGCCCTTCAGCGCCTGCGCTTCGTCGATCGGCGCCGCTGCGAGGGCGAGCGACGGCGCGGCGATCGCGGCCGTCTCGGGAACGGAGACCGCGTCGCTCGTCACGGCGTCGGGCGCGGGCGCCCCGGCCCCTTCGGAAGCGGCCGCTTCGGGTACGGCCGCTTCCGGCAGGGGGTCGGCTGCCGGGGGCTCGGCGCCCCCGGACTCGGCTGCC
>JBDIAF010000019.1:0-11316 GCA_039812245.1 Agromyces sp.
CGCGACCGGTGCGAGCGCGCTCGCCGGCGGCGCCCAGCAGCTCGCCGCGGGCCTCGCCGACGGCGCCGACCAGGCGGGCGCGCTCACCGGCATCGCCGGCACCGCGATGGCCGACGTCGTCTCGCAGCCCGTCACGGTCGACACCGCCCGCGAGCACGAGATCGCCTCGACCGGCGAGGCGATCGGCATGTGGTTCGCTCCGATCGGGCTGTGGATCGGCGCGATGGCGCTCTTCCTCGTGTTCCGGCCCTTCGGCCGCGAGGCGCTGCGCAGCACGGCGTCGACCGGCGGCCTCGTCTGGCGGGCCCTGGCGCGCGCCTCGCTCGTCGCCCTCGGGCAGACGGTCGCGGTCGTCGCGCTGCTGCACCTCGGGCTCGGGGTGTCGTGGTCGCTGCTGCCGCAGACGCTCGCGTTCTCGGCGCTCGCCGCGCTCGCGTTCACCGCGGTGCACGCCTGGCTCATGACGTGGCTCGGCCGGGGCGGCATCATCGTCTCGCTCGTGCTCGTGACGCTGCAGCTGACCGCGATGGGCGGACTCGTGCCGATCGAGGCCCTGAGCGGGCCGTACCAGGCGGTCAGCCCCTTCCTCCCGCTCACCTGGGCGGTGCAGGGCATGCAGGGCATCGTCTCCGGCGCCGGCGGCTCCGCCGTCGCCGGCGCGGCCGGCGTGCTCGCCCTGTTCGGCCTCGTGGGGGTGATCGGCACGACGATCGTCGTGGGTCGGCGCCGAGGCATCCGCTCGATCGGGTTCGCCTCGGCCGCGCTCGGCTGAGGCCCGACGGCCGATCCATCCACCGCGGCCCCGCGACCGTCCCGACGGTCGCGGGGCCGCGTCGGCGCGTGACGCGCGGCCGGATGCCTCCGAGCCCGGCTGTTAGCCTGAGGGAACGCACGAGGAGGGACACCGCCAGATGCCGGATGCCAGTCAGCCCCGATCCGAGACGCCGCCCGCGCGAGCCGCGTACGAGATGATCGTCGTCTCGAACCGGCTGCCCGTCGACTACGTCGAGGACGCCGACGGGACCCCGGGCTGGCGGAGCTCGCCCGGGGGCCTCGTCACCGCCCTCGAGCCGGTCATGCGGGCCGAGGACGGCGCCTGGATCGGCTGGGCCGGCGTCGCCGATCGCGAGTTCGAGCCGTTCTCGAACGACGGCATCGAGATCATCCCGGTGCCGCTCAGCGCCTCGGAGATCGAGGAGTACTACGAGGGCTTCTCGAACGACACGCTGTGGCCGCTGTACCACGACGTGATCGCCCCGCCCTCGTTCCACCGCGAGTGGTGGGAGGCGTACGTGCGGGTGAACCGCCGCTTCGCCGACGCCGCCATCGAGGCCGCGGCAGAGGGCGCCGTCGTGTGGGTGCACGACTACCAGCTGCAGCTCGTGCCGAAGATGCTGCGCGAGGCGCGGCCCGACCTCGTCATCGGCTTCTTCAACCACATCCCGTTCCCCGCCTACGGCATCTACGCGCAGCTGCCCTGGCGCAGGCAGGTGGTGGAGGGCCTGCTCGGCGCCGACGTCATCGGCTTCCAGCGCGCCGCCGACGCGGGCAACTTCTCGCGCGCGGTCCGGCGCCTGTTCGGCTACGCCACCAAGGGGCAGGTCATCGAGGTGCCCGAGGGAGACGACGAGCTGCGCCGCGTCGTGGCACGGCACTTCCCGATCTCGATCGACGCCGGCGCCTTCGAGGAGATCGCCCGCAGACCCGAGGTCCAAGCCCGCGCCCGCGAGATCCGCGAGAGCCTCGGCGACCCCGCGACGATCATGCTCGGCGTCGACCGGCTCGACTACACCAAGGGCATCCGGCACCGCATGAAGGCCTTCGGCGAGCTGCTGCGCGACGGCAGGCTCCAGGTCGAGCAGGCCACCCTCGTGCAGGTCGCGAGCCCGTCGCGCGAGCGCGTCGAGACCTACCGGCAGCTGCGCGACGAGATCGAGCTCACCGTCGGGCGCCTGAACGGCGACCACGGCGAGCTCGGCCATCCGGCCATCTCGTACCTGCACCACGGCTACCCCCGCGAAGAGATGGTGGCGCTCTACCTCGCCGCCGACGTCATGCTCGTGACGGCGCTGCGCGACGGCATGAACCTCGTCGCGAAGGAGTACGTCGCCTGCCGCTTCGACGACGACGGCGTGCTCGTGCTGAGCGAGTTCACGGGCGCCTCCGACGAGCTGCGCCAGGCGGTGCTCGTCAACCCGCACGACATCGAGGGCCTGAAGGACGCGATCACGGCGGCCGTCGAGATGCCGAAGGCCGAGCGGGCCCGGCGCATGCGCGCCCTGCGCCGCCGCGTGCAGTCGAACGACGTGGCGAACTGGTCGGCGTCGTTCCTCGAGGCCCTCACGGGCGCCGGCAAGATCACCGCGGGCGTTCCCGCGACCCTGCGCACCGCCCTCGACCGCCTGGCCTCGACCGAGCGGCTGCTCGTCGCCCTCGACTTCGACGGCACGCTCGCCCCGCTCGTCGACCGGCCCGAGGACGCGCGGGCGACCGCGCGGGCGCGCGCCGCCGTCGAACGCCTCGCGACGAGCGACGACACCCGCGTCGCGATCGTCTCGGGCCGGGCGCTGGCGAGCCTGCGCGACGTCGCCGATCCGCCTGCCGGGGTGCTGCTCAGCGGCTCGCACGGCGTCGAGCTGCAGCTCGACGACGGCGCGGTCACGATCGAGCTGCGCGACATCGAGCATGCGAGGCTCGCACGCCTGACGGCCCTGCTCGAGGACACGGCGGCCGAGATCGACGGCGCCTGGGTCGAGCACAAGCCCGCCGGGCTCGCGCTGCACACCCGTCGCCTGCCCGTCTCCGAGGGGGCCGCGCTGCAGCACGTCGCCCGCGAACGCGTCGAGGCCGAGCTCGACGGCATCACCTCGCGCACGGGCAAGGCCGTCATCGAGTTCTCGGTGCGCTCGAGCGACAAGGGGGAGTCGCTCACCCGCGTGCGCCAGTACCTCGGCTCGACCGCGGTGCTCTACGTCGGCGACGACGTGACCGACGAGGACGCCTTCGCCGCCCTCGACGCGGACGACGTCGGCGTCAAGGTGGGCCAGGGCAAGTCCCTCGCCGGCCACCGAGTGCGGGGCGTGGAAGACGTCGCCGAGCTGCTCGAGCTCCTCGCCGACGCGCGCGACGCGGCGCGCGCCGCCGAGCGCGACGGGGGCCACCGGGGGTAGGCGTCACAGGGCATCCGGCTGGCCATAGACTCGGATGCATGTCGGAGTTCGATCCCAAACCGCGCAGCCGCACCGTCACCGACGGCATCGAAGCCATGACCAGCCGGGGCATGCTCCGGGCCGTGGGCATGGGCGACGCCGATTGGGACAAGCCCCAGATCGGCATCGCGAGCTCGTGGAACGAGATCACCCCCTGCAACCTCTCGCTCGCCCGTCTCGCGCAGGCCGCGAAGGAGGGCGTGCACGGCGGCGGCGGCTACCCGCTGCAGTTCGGCACCGTCTCGGTGTCCGACGGCATCTCGATGGGCCACGAGGGCATGCACTTCTCGCTCGTGTCGCGCGAGGTCATCGCCGACTCGGTCGAGGTCGTCATGCAGGCCGAGCGCCTCGACGGCTCGGTGCTGCTCGCCGGCTGCGACAAGTCGATCCCCGGCATGCTCATGGCCGCGGCCCGCCTCGACCTCGCGAGCGTGTTCCTCTACGCCGGCTCGATCGCGCCCGGGTGGGTGCGCCTCTCCGACGGCACCGAGAAGGACATCACGATCATCGACTCGTTCGAGGCCGTCGGCGCGGTCAAGGCCGGCACCATGAGCGAGGCCGACGCCAAGCGCATCGAGTGCGCCTTCGCGCCGGGCGAGGGGGCCTGCGGCGGCATGTACACCGCGAACACCATGGCCTCGGTCGCCGAGGCCCTCGGCCTCTCGCTGCCCGGCTCGGCCTCTCCCGCCTCGGCCGACCGACGCCGCGACTACTACGCGCACCGCTCCGGCGAGGCCGTCGTCAACCTGCTCAACACGGGCATCACGGCTCGCCAGATCCTCACGAAGAAGGCCTTCGAGAACGCCATCGCCGTCGGCATGGCGCTCGGCGGCTCGACGAACATCGTGCTGCACCTGCTCGCGATCGCCCGAGAGGCCGAGGTCGACCTCACGCTCGACGACTTCAACCGCATCGGTTCGAAGGTGCCGCACATCGGCGACCTCAAGCCCTTCGGCAAGTACGTCATGAACGACGTCGACCGCCGCGGCGGCGTGCCGGTGCTCATGAAGGCGCTGCTCGACGCCGGCCTGCTGCACGGCGACGTGCTGACCGTCACGGGCAAGACCATGGCCGAGAACCTCGCCGAGCTCGACCTGCCGCCGCTCGACGGCGAGGTGCTGCACACCCTCGACGACCCGATCCACGAGACCGGCGGCCTCACGATCCTGCACGGCTCGCTCGCGCCCGAGGGCGCGGTCGTGAAGACCGCGGGCTTCGACGCGGCGGTCTTCGAGGGCCCCGCGCGCGTGTTCGAGCGCGAGCGCGGCGCGATGGACGCGCTGACGAACGGCGAGATCAAGCACGGCGACGTCGTGGTGATCCGCTACGAGGGCCCCAAGGGCGGCCCCGGCATGCGCGAGATGCTCGCCATCACCGCGGCCATCAAGGGCGCAGGGCTCGGCAAAGATGTACTACTCTTGACGGACGGTCGATTCTCAGGCGGCACAACCGGCCTGTGCATCGGCCATCTGGCACCCGAGGCAGTCGACGCTGGTCCGATTGCTTTCGTGCGCGATGGTGATCTCATTCGGGTCGATATCGCAGCCCGGTCCATCGACCTACTGGTCGACGAGGCCGAGCTGGCTGCCCGCCGTGAAGGCTGGGCTCCGCTTCCTCCGCGCTACACCCGAGGCGTTCTCGCGAAGTACTCCAAGCTCGTGCGCTCCGCTGCCGAAGGCGCGACGACGGGCTGAGTGCTGCGCTTTCCGCACACCCGTTCACCAGATAGGAACCGCATGCCCACGGAATCGACACCCGTGCCGTCGCCTGCCCCCGCATCGCCCGCTGCGCCCGAGATCATCACGGGTGCAGAGGCGGTCGTCCGCTCGCTCGAGAACCTCGGCGTCACCGACGTCTTCGGCCTGCCCGGCGGCGCGATCCTGCCCGTCTACGACCCGCTGTTCGGCAGCCAGAAGCTCCGCCACATCCTCGTGCGCCACGAGCAGGGCGCCGGTCACGCCGCCCAGGGCTACGCCTCGTCCAGCGGCAAGCTCGGCGTCGCGATCGCGACCTCGGGCCCCGGCGCGACGAACCTCGTCACCGCCATCGCCGACGCCCACATGGACTCGGTGCCGCTGCTCGCGATCACCGGTCAGGTGTTCTCGAACCTCATGGGCACCGACGCCTTCCAGGAGGCCGACATCGTCGGCATCACGATGCCGATCACGAAGCACTCCTTCCTCGTGAAGTCGGCCGACGAGATCCCGGCGACCATCGCGGCGGCGTACCACATCGCCACCACGGGCCGCCCCGGCCCCGTGCTCGTCGACATCACGAAGGACGCGCAGCAGGCGACGTTCGCGTTCAAGTGGCCGCCGAAGGTCGAGCTGCCGGGCTACCGGCCGATCACGAAGGCGCACGGCAAGCAGGTGCTCGCCGCGGCCCAGCTGATCGCCGAGGCCGAGCGCCCCGTCATCTACGCCGGCGGCGGCATCGTGCGCTCGGGCGCGTCGGCCGAGCTGCGCGAGCTCGCCGAGGCGACCAACGCGCCGGTCGTGACGACGCTCATGGCGCGCGGCGCCTTCCCCGATTCGCACCAGCAGCACCTGGGCATGCCCGGCATGCACGGCACGGTGCCGGCCGTGCTCGCGCTGCAGGAGTCCGACCTCATCGTCGCCCTCGGCGCCCGCTTCGACGACCGCGTCACCGGCAAGGCCGCGCTCTTCGCGCCCAACGCCAAGGTGGTGCACGTCGACATCGATCCCGCCGAGATCTCGAAGATCCGCACGGCGGACGTGCCGATCGTGGGCGACCTCAAGGAGGTGCTCGTCGACCTGCAGGCGGCCTACCGCGAGGTGGCCGCGAAGCAGGGCTCGGCGGACCTCGCCGAGTGGTGGGCCACGCTCGACGGGCTGCGCAGCGAGTTCCCGCTCGGCTACACCCAGCCGAAGGACGGCCTGCTCGCCCCGCAGTACGTGATCGAGCGCATCGGCGAGCTCACCGGCCCAGAGGGCGTCTACGCCGCGGGCGTCGGCCAGCACCAGATGTGGGCGGCGCAGTTCATCAAGTACGAGCGCCCGAACGCCTGGCTGAACTCGGGCGGCGCCGGCACGATGGGCTACGCGGTGCCCGCGGCCATGGGCGCGAAGGTCGCCGAACCCGATCGTCCGGTGTGGGCGATCGACGGCGACGGCTGCTTCCAGATGACGAACCAGGAACTCGCGACCTGCACGCTGAACGACATCCCGATCAAGGTCGCGATCATCAACAACTCCTCGCTCGGCATGGTGCGGCAGTGGCAGACCCTCTTCTACGACGGCCGCTACTCGAACACCGACCTCAACACGGGGCACGACAGCGTGCGCGTGCCCGACTTCGTGAAGCTCGCCGAGGCCTACGGGGCGCTCGGCATCCGCGTCACCAAGGAGGAGGAGGTCGACGCCGCGATCAAGCTCGCCCTCGAGACCAACGACCGCCCGGTCGTGATCGACTTCGTCGTCTCGGCCGACGCCATGGTGTGGCCGATGGTGCCGCAGGGCGTCTCGAACAGCTACATCCAGTACGCCCGCGACCACTCGCCGGCCTTCAGCGAGGAGGACTGACCATGTCGACCCACGTGCTCTCGCTCCTCGTCGAGGACAAGCCCGGCCTGCTCACCCGCGTCGCGGGACTCTTCGCCCGCCGCGGCTTCAACATCGAGTCGCTCGCGGTCGGCCACTCCGAGATCGAGGGGCTCTCGCGCATCACCGTGGTGGTGGACGTCGAGGACCTCCCGCTCGAGCAGGTCACCAAGCAGCTGAACAAGCTGATCAACGTCATCAAGATCGTCGAGCTCGACCCGGCCCAGTCGGTGCAGCGCGAGCACCTGCTGATCAAGGTGCGCGTCGACAACGCGACCCGCTCGCAGGTGCTCGAGGCGGTCAACCTCTTCCGCGCCCGCGTGGTCGACGTGTCGACCGACGCGCTCGTGATCGAGGTCACGGGCGACTCGGGCAAGACCCAGGCGCTGCTGAAGGTCCTCGAGCCCTACGGCATCAAGGAGATCGCCCAGTCGGGGCTGCTCGCGATCGGTCGCGGCGGCAAGTCGATCACCGAGCGCGTCTTCAAGAACTGAGACGGATGCCCCGGCGGCACGCCGGGGCATCCGTCACCGAACCCCACTCAAGGAGAAAGAACAGCACATGGCTGAGATGTACTACGACCAGGACGCCGACCTCTCGATCATCCAGGGCAAGAAGGTCGCCGTCATCGGCTACGGCTCGCAGGGTCACGCGCACGCGCAGAACCTGCGCGACTCGGGCGTCGAGGTCGTCATCGGCCTGAAGGACGGCTCGAAGTCGATCCAGAAGGCCGAAGAGGCCGGCTTCGAGGTCAAGAACGTCGCCGACGCCTCGGCGTGGGCCGACGTCGTCGTGATCCTCGCGCCCGACCAGTACCAGCGGCACATCTACGCCGAGTCGGTGAAGGACAACCTCGTCGAGGGCAACGTGCTCGTCTTCGGCCACGGCTTCAACATCCGCTTCGGCTACATCGAGCCGCCGGCCGGGGTCGACGTGATCCTCGTCGCGCCCAAGGCTCCGGGCCACACCGTGCGTCGCGAGTTCGTCGCCGGTCGCGGCATCCCCGACATCATCGCCGTCGAGCAGGATGCCTCGGGCCAGGCCTGGGAGATCGCGAAGTCCTACGCGAAGGCCATCGGCGGCACCCGCGCCGGCGTCATCAAGACGACCTTCACCGAGGAGACCGAGACCGACCTGTTCGGCGAGCAGGCCGTGCTCTGCGGCGGCACCTCCCAGCTCGTGCAGTACGGCTTCGAGACCCTCGTCGAGGCCGGCTACCAGCCCGAGATCGCCTACTTCGAGGTGCTGCACGAGCTGAAGCTCATCGTGGACCTCATGTGGGAGGGCGGCATCGCCAAGCAGCGCTGGTCGGTCTCCGACACGGCCGAGTACGGCGACTACGTCTCGGGCCCCCGCGTCATCGACCCCTCGGTCAAGGAGCACATGAAGGCGGTCCTCGCCGACATCCAGGACGGCACCTTCGCCACGCGCTTCATCGCCGACCAGGACAACGGCCAGAAGGAATTCCTCGAGCTCCGTGCGAAGGGCGAGCAGCACCCGATCGAGTCGACCGGCCGCGAGCTGCGCAAGCTCTTCGCCTGGAACTCGTCGGACGACGACGACTACGTCGACGGCGAGGTCGCTCGCTGACGCAGCACCCACGGCGGCGTTGAGCCCCCGGCCTCCTGAGCGGAGGCCTCCGACACGAGCGGAGGACGGATCCCGGTGATCCGTCCTCCGCTCGCGCGTTCTTCCTCCGCTCGTGCGCGCGGCTCCGGCGTTCGGCATGCCGCCGGGGCATCCGCGCTGCTCGGATGAGCAATTCACCTTCGGGCCCTTGTGACGTTCGCCCCCGTTGTGGTCACATGAGCGGCATGACCGAACACGACCACCCGTCTCCTGAATCCGAGCCCGGCCTCGCACAGCGGCCGGGCTCAGCCCTTTCCCGACGCAACGTGCTCGTCGGCCTGTCGGCCGCGAGCGTGCTGGCGACCGCCGGCTGGGCCGGACCCGCGCAGGCCGCGCCGCCTACCACGCCCGGCGCGAAGACGCTGAAGCTGACCGTCATGGGCACGTCCGACCTGCACTGCAACGTGCTCAACTGGGACTACTACAAGGACGCCGCGTACTCCGACAGCAAGGGCAACGCGGTCGGGCTGGCGCGCGCCGCGAGCGTGGTGAAGCAGATCCGCGCCGATCGCGGTGCAGAGCGCACCCTGCTGTTCGATGCGGGCGACACGATCCAGGGCACCCCGCTCGGCTTCTACTACGCGACCGTCGAGCCCGTCACGGAGACCGGGGCGATCCACCCGATGGCCGCCCAGATGAACGCCCTCGGCTACGACGCCGTCGCCCTCGGCAACCACGAGTTCAACTACGGCCTCGACTTCCTCGACACCTGGATCTCGCAGATGGACGCGCCGGTTCTCGGCGCGAACGCCGTGCACGCCGGCACCAAGGTGCCCGCCTACCGGCCCTACGTCATCAAGACCATCAAGGTCAAAGGCCTGCCGCCCGTGCGCGTCGGCGTGCTCGGCCTCACGAACCCCGGCATCGTGATCTGGGACAAGGCCAACGTCGCCGGCCGCATCGAGGTGCAGGACCTCGTCGAGTCGGCGGCGCGCTGGGTGCCCGTCATGCGGCAGGAGGGCGCCGACATCGTCGTCGTGAGCGCCCACTCGGGCAACAGCGGGCTCTCGTCGTACGGCCCCGAGCTGCCGGTCGAGAACGCGGCGGGGCTCGTCGCGACCCAGGTGCCGGGCATCGACGCGGTCCTCTTCGGCCACGCCCACAAGGAGGTGAACGCCACGGTCGACGGCCCTTCGGGCAAGGTCTACATCAGCGAGCCGCTGAACTGGGGCATGCGGGTGAGCGTCTTCGACCTCGACCTCGAGTTCGCGAAGGGCAGCTGGCGCGTGGTGAACGGCACCGTGGCGACCGTCGACACGCGCAGCGTCGTCGAGGACCCGGAGGTCGCGGCGGTCATCGCCGACCAGCACGCGGCGGTGGTCTCGTACGTCAACCAGGTGGTGGCGCAGTCGACCGCCGAGCTCTCGGCAGCGGAGTCGTGCTGGAAGGACACGGCGATCCTCGACTACGTGAACCACGTGCAGGTCGCGACCGTGTCGGCGGCGATCGCGGGCACGCCCGAGGCATCCCTGCCCGTGGTGTCGATCGCGGCCCCGTTCAACCGGGCGGCGAAGTTCCCGGCCGGGCCGGTGACGATCAAGGACGTCGCCGGGCTCTACATCTACGACAACACGCTCATGGCCTCGGTGCTGACCGGCGCGCAGATCGCGGAGTACCTCGAGTACTCGGCGAAGTACTTCACGCAGGTGGCCCCCGGCGCTCCCGTCGCGCCCGAGACGTGGACGAACGCGAACGGCACCCCCGACTACAACTACGACCAGTTCTCGGGTCTCGAGTACGGCGTCGACGTCGAGCAGCCCGTGGGCTCGCGCATCGTCGGGCTGTCGTACCAGGGCGTGCCGGTGACACCCGATCAGCGGTTCGTCGTGGCGATCAACAACTACCGGCAGTCGGGCGGCGGCGGGTTCCCGCACGTGACCACGGCGCCGGTGGTCTACAACGCGCAGGTCGCGATCCGCGAGGCGATCGTGTCGTACGCCTCGGCGCAGGGCACGATCGACCCGGCCGAGTTCCACGTCGAGAACTGGCGGCTGCTGCGGGGCGGCGTGCCCGTCTTCTGAGTCGCCCGCTCCGCACGGACGAGTGCGACAGGCCCGCCCCGATCCTCGGGGCGGGCCTGTTCGCGCGACGCCGGCTGGCTCAACCCGCCGCGGGGGTCTCCTCCACCTCGTCGGCCGGTGCTTCGGCGGGCGCCTCGCTCGCGGGCGCGTCGATGCTCGCCTGCACGGCGTCGACCTGCTCCTGCGTGTAGCCGCAGTAGTTCACCGCCTCACGGCCCCAGTAGCTCACCAGGCGGTCCTTGCCGGCCTCGTGCGCCGCCGCGACGGTGCCGCTGTAGATCGTGCCGTCCTTCGACTCCTTGTTGACGTCGGGCACCTCCTCGCACACGTGGAACACCTTGCCCGACTTGGTCCAGAAGACGAGGTCCTCGCCGGTCAGCTGCTCGACGATGTTCGTCTCCTCGCTGTACTGCTCGACCGAGGGCGGGGCGTAGTCGATGCCGACGGCGACGGCGGCGCCGCCGATCACGATGGCGATGATGCCGGCGAGCGCCTTCTGCTTGCCGTCCATCTCCTTGTTCGTGAAGATCAGGATGATCAGGGGCAGGAAGGCGATGACGGCGATGATCGCGCCGAGCTGGTTCTGCACGAAGAAGCGCACCGTGTCCTGCTTCGACGCCGGGTCGAGGCGATTCGCCTTCTTCCAGAGCACCGAGCCGGTGATCGCGAGGGCGCCGATGACGACCGTGAGCCCGATGAGCAGCCACATGTTCACGGGGCTCTGTCGCAGCACCCAGAAGATGGCCACCGCCTCGCCCGCGATCGCGAGCAGCCACAGCACACCGGCGATGATTCGGAAGCGCGTGGCCTTCTGCTTCGCCTCGGGGGTCGGCTTCCAGCCGGGCGGCGGGGCGGATGCCTCGCCGGCGCCGGCCGAGCTCGAGGCTCCGCCGGCCG
>JBDIAF010000020.1:0-11058 GCA_039812245.1 Agromyces sp.
CGGATGCCTCCGGCCTCACCCCGGCGCAGCGGGCGTGGCTCGCCGCGGAGCGCTCCGCGGCGGTGTCGGGGGCGGCCCGTAGGGTGAAGGAGTGATCTCCTCCCTTCGCGGGCGCGTGCTCGCCGCGGCCGGCAGCTCCCTCGTCATCGACGTCGGCGGCGTCGGCTTCCAGGTCAACACCACCCCGGCGCTCGTCCTGGCCAGCCGCGTCGGCGACGAGCTCGCCGTGCACACCTCGCTCGTCGTCCGAGAAGACTCGCTGACGATCTTCGGATTCGGCACGCGCGACGAGCTCGAGGTGTTCGAGCTGCTCATCGGCGTCACCGGCGTCGGCCCGAAGTCGGCGCTCGGCGTGCTCTCGGCGCTCTCGCCCGACCAGGTCGCCGACGCGGTGCACCGCGACGACGACGCGGTGTTCCGCAAGGTCAGCGGCATCGGCCCGAAGACGGCGAAGCTCATCACGGTGTCGCTCGCCGGCAAGCTCGCGGCTCCCGCGGCGCGTGCGGCGAGCGCTCCGGTCGCGACGGGCGGCATCGCCGACAGCGTGCTGGCCGCACTCACCGGGCTCGGCTGGAGCGAGCGGGTGGCCGCAGAGGCGCTCGACGAGACGATCCTCGCGGCCACCGAGACCGAGGCGGCCTCGGTGCCGACGCTCCTGCGGCTCACGCTCGCCAGGCTCGGCCCGGCCCAGCAGGCGGGTCGCGCGCGATGAGCGCAGACGACTTCGACCTCACCGACCCGGTGCTCGCCTCCGAGGCCGAGCTCGCCTTCGAGGGCGCGCTGCGGCCGCGCAGCCTCGGCGAGTTCGTCGGCCAGAGCAAGGTGCGCGGTCAGCTGCAGCTGCTGCTCACCGCGGCCCAGCTCCAGCAGCGCACGCCCGACCACATCCTGCTCGCCGGCCCGCCGGGCCTCGGCAAGACCACCCTCGCGATGATCGTCGCGCACGAGGGCGGGCGACCGCTGCGCATGTCGAGCGGCCCGGCCATCCAGCACGCCGGCGACCTCGCCGCGATCCTGAGCTCGCTGGTGCCGGGCGAGGTGCTCTTCATCGACGAGATCCATCGCATGGCGCGATCGGCCGAGGAGATGCTCTACCTCGCGATGGAGGACTTCCGCATCGACATCATGGTCGGCAAGGGCGCCGGCGCCACCTCGGTGCCGCTCGACCTCGCGCCGTTCACGCTCGTGGGAGCCACGACGAGGGCGGGCCTCCTGCCCAACCCGCTGCGCGACCGCTTCGGCTTCACGGCGCACCTCGAGTTCTACGACGAGGCCGAGCTCGAGCAGGTGCTCGCCCGGGCCGCCGAGATGCTGGGGCTCGACATCGACCGCGAGGCGCTCGCCGAGATCGCGGGCCGGTGCCGGGGCACGCCGCGGATCGCGAACCGCCTGCTGCGGCGCGTGCGCGACTACGCGCTCGTGCATCCCGCAGCCGGCGGGGCGAGCCTGGCCGACGTGGCCGCCGTCCGCGCGGCGCTCGAGCTGTACGACGTCGACGCGCTCGGCCTCGACCGGCTCGACCGGGCGGTCATGCTGACGCTGCTCACTCGGTTCGGCGGCGGTCCGGTGGGCCTCAACACGCTCGCCGTGTCCGTGGGCGAAGAGGCCGAGACGATCGAGGCGGTCGTCGAGCCGTTCCTCGTGCGCATCGGCCTCGTCACGAGGACCCCTCGCGGCCGGGTCGCGACGCCGGCCGCGTGGCGACACTTCGAGCTCGCCGAGAGCGCACCCGAAACGGCGGTGGCGCTTCCGCTCGATGAGCTATGATCCAATGAGGCTCCGGCCTCCCCGCCCTTGACTTCGCGCGCCGTCGCGCGCACCGGAAGGTTTCCCAGCTCATGCCCTTCGATCCGCTGACTCTCATCATGCTCGCCGTCCTGGCGGTGCTGATCTTCTTCATGTTCCGCAACTCGCGCAAGCGGCAGGCGGAGGCGAAGGAGCTGCAGTCGAAGGTGCAGGCCGGCGCGCAGGTCATGACCAACTTCGGCGTCTTCGGCAAGATCCTCTCGATCGACGAGGAGGAGAACCGCGTCGAGCTCGAGACCTCGCCCGGCACGGTGCTCACGGTGCACCGCCAGACCATCGCCCGCGTCATCGAGCCCGCCGAGGGCGTCGACGCGCCGGCGATCGAGACGATCGAGGGCGAGCCCGAGTTCGGCGAGCGCATCGACGACGCGAACTCGACCGGCGCCTCCGGCGACGAGCCCGGCTCGACCGACGCCTCCGGCGACGCGCCGAAGAAGTCCGACGACTAGTCCCTTCCCGACGGCTCGACCGGTGCGACGTCGCGCCGGGTCGACGCAGAGAGAGCAGAACACGTGGCTGCAGCACCGAAGCGGTCATCACGGCCGACCCCTGTTCGAAAGGCCTGGCGCTCGCTGACCTGGCTCGGCGTGATCATCGTCGGCCTGTTCGCGATCAACGCCGCCGGCGTCATGTGGGGCGGCGGGTCGTGGACCCCGAAGCTCGCGCTCGACCTCGAGGGCGGCACGCAGATCATCCTCGAGCCGAAGCTCGAGAGCGGTCAGACCGCGTCGCAGGAGCAGCTCGACCAGGCGGTCTCGATCATCCGCCAGCGCGTCGACGCCTCGGGCGTCGCCGAGTCCGAGGTGCTCACCGAGGGCACGAACGTCGTCGTGCGCATCCCCGGCGAGCTCGACAAGCAGACCGCGGCGCGCATCCAGTCGTCGGCGAAGCTCGAGCTGCGGCCCGTGCTGATGGCCAGCGCCGTGACCGACCAGGCGATCAGCCCGAGCGACTCGCCGGCGCCCACGGACGACGCCGGGCTCGAGTCGACGCCGACGGTGAAGCCGACCGACGCGAGCGACCCGAACTGGGTGACGCCCGCGCTGCAGGCCGAGTTCGAGAGCTTCGACTGCTCGAGCCTCGACGACGCCTCCGCGAGCGCCGCGCCCTCCGACGAGCCGCTCGTCACCTGCGACTCGACCCGCACGGTCAAGTACGTGCTCGGCCCGGTCGAGGTGAGCGGCGCCAACATCGTCGACGCGACGAACGGCGTGATCACCACCCAGAGCGGCGCATCCACGGGCACGTGGGCGGTCAACCTCGTCTTCGACGAGCAGGGCACGAAGGACTTCGCCAAGGTCTCCACGCGCCTCTACGGCCTCTCGGGCCAGGCGCCCCGCGACCAGTTCGCCTTCGTCCTCGACGGCGCAGTGCTCTCCGCACCGTCCATGAACGGCGTGATCACCGACGGCAAGCCGCAGATCACCGGGTCGTTCACGCAGGAGAGCTCGAAGGCGCTCGCCGACCAGCTCAAGTTCGGCGCGCTCCCGCTCAGCTTCACGGTGCAGTCCTCCGACACGATCTCGGCCACCCTCGGCACCTCGCAGCTGCAGTCGGGCCTCATCGCCGGCCTCATCGGCCTCATCCTCGTGGTGATCTACAGCTTCTTCCAGTACCGGGCCCTGGCCTCGGTGACGATCGCCTCGCTCATCATCGCGGCGATCATCACCTACCTGACCATCACGATCCTGTCGTGGCGCGAGGGCTACCGTCTCTCGCTCGCCGGCATCGCGGGCCTCATCGTCGCGATCGGCTTCACAGCCGACTCGTTCATCGTCTACTTCGAACGCGTGAGAGACGAGCTGCGCGACGGGCGACCGCTCGTCGGCGCGGTCGAGGCGGGCTGGAAGCGCGCCTTCCGCACGGTGCTCGCCTCGAAGGGCGTGAACCTCCTCGCGGCGATCGTGCTCTTCATCCTCGCGGTCGGCAGCGTCAAGGGCTTCGCCTACACGCTCGGTCTCACGACGATCATCGACGTCGTCATCGTGATCCTCTTCACCCACCCGATGCTGCAGCTGCTCGCGCAGACGCGGTTCTTCTCGAGCGGCAACCCGTGGTCGGGCCTCGACCCGAACGCGCTCGGCGCCGTCTACCGCGGCCGGGCCGAGTTCCGCAAGCCCACCGAGCAGCCCGCCCGCAAGGTCGCCTCCAGCTCGAAGGAGGCGCAGAAGCGCCAGACCATCGCCGAGCGCAAGGCCGCCGAACTGGCCTCGCAGAGCGAAGGCAAGGAGTCCTGATGGCCAACCGTCTCACGACCTTCGGCAACGACCTCTACACGGGCAAGCGCTCGTTCAACTTCGTCGGCGGCCGCAAGAAGTGGTATGCGATCGCGGCGGTGCTCATCATCCTGTCGGTCGCGGTGCCGCTGCTGCGGGGCGTGCAGTTCAGCATCGAGTTCCGCGGCGGATCCCAGTTCCAGATCGCGGGCGTCGAGGACGCCACCGCCCAGCCGGCCGTCGAGGCCGTGGAGTCCGTCGTGCCCGGTACGACGACGCACGTCGCGATCGTCGGCGGCACCGGGGTGCGCGTGCAGACCGACCAGCTCACGCAGGAGCAGAGCGGCGACGTCACGACCGCGCTGGCCGAGGCCTACGACGTGCCCGAGTCCGAGGTGACGAGCTCCTACATCGGGCCGAGCTGGGGCGCCGACGTGACGAGGCAGGCCCTCGTCGGCCTCGTGGCGTTCCTGCTGCTGGCCGGCGTGATCATGGCGATCTACTTCCGCACCTGGAAGATGTCGCTCGCCGCGATCCTCGCGCTCATCGCCGACCTTGTCGTGACCGTCGGGCTCTACGCGGCGGTCGGCTTCGAGATCTCGCCCGCTGCGACGATCGGCATCCTGACGATCCTCAGCTACTCGCTCTACGACACCGTCGTGGTCTTCGACAAGATCCGCGAGAACACGGCGGAAGACGGCAGCGAGTCGCGGCGCACCTTCGCCGAGTCGGTGAACCTGGCCGTGAACCAGACCCTGGTCCGCTCGATCAACACCAGCGTCATCGCGGCGCTGCCGGTCGCGTCGATCCTGTTCATCGGCGCCGGCGTGCTGGGTGCCGACACGCTGCGCGACATCTCGCTCGCCCTGCTCATCGGCATCCTGGTCGGCACGTGGTCGACGGTCTTCCTCGCCGCGCCGCTGTACTCGCAGCTGCGCGAGGGCGAGCCGGCGATCCGTCGCCACGACCAGAAGGTGCTGAAGGAGCGCGAGCGCGCCGGTGCCGTCGAGTCCGCCGCCGTCGAGGCGTAGGCCGAGGGTCTCCGTTTGCGCGTCTCGGCTCCGACAGTGGTAGGAATTGAACCCTGGAGGTGCTGAGATGACCGAGACCGGCGTCAACTCGACGGCCTCCCTGCGCCGCCTGGTTCCGCGCATCTTCTCGAAGGCGCAGCCTTCGGGCGCCGTCGACACGCTCATGCGGACGGTGCGCATGCACCACCCGAAGGCCGACCTCGCCCTGATCGAGCGCGCCTACACGGTGGCCGAGCGCGCGCACGAGGGTCAGAAGCGCAAGAGCGGCGAGCCCTACATCACGCATCCGGTCGCGGTCGCGCAGATCCTCGCCGACCTCGGCATCGGCGCGAAGACCGTCGCCGCCGCGCTGCTGCACGACACCGTCGAGGACACGGCCTACACCCTCGACCAGGTGCGCGCCGACTTCGGCGACGAGATCGCCATGCTCGTCGACGGCGTCACGAAGCTCGACAAGGTCAAGTACGGCGATTCCACGCAGGCCGAGACGGTGCGCAAGATGATCGTGGCGATGTCGAAGGACATCCGCGTGCTGATCATCAAGCTCGCCGACCGCCTGCACAACGCGCGCACCTGGGGCTTCGTGCCGGCCGAGAAGGCCGAGCGCAAGGCCACCGAGACGCTCGAGATCTACGCGCCGCTCGCGCATCGCCTCGGCATCCAGACCATCAAGTGGGAGCTCGAGGACCTCTCGTTCGCGGTGCTCTATCCGAAGCTCTACGCCGAGATCGAGAGCCTGGTCAAGCAGCGCACCCCGCAGCGCGAGGAGTTCGTGCAGCAGGTCATCGACCTGGTGAACGACGATCTGAAGGCCGCGAAGATCCGCGGCAAGGTCATGGGCCGGCCCAAGCAGTACTACTCGATCTACCAGAAGATGATCGTGCGCGGTCGCGACTTCGACGACATCTACGACCTCGTCGGGATCCGGGTGCTCGTCAACTCGGTGCGCGATTGCTACGCGGTGCTGGGCTCCATCCATGCGCGCTGGACCCCGGTGCCCGGCCGCTTCAAGGACTACATCGCCACGCCGAAGTTCAACCTCTACCAGTCGCTGCACACGACCGTGATCGGCCCGAAGGGGCGGCCCGTCGAGATCCAGATCCGCACGCACGACATGCACCAGCGCGCCGAGTTCGGCGTCGCCGCGCACTGGAAGTACAAGGAGCGGATGGCGACCGGCCGCACGGACGACAAGTTGCGCGACGGTGCCGACATGGCCTGGCTCGCGCACATCTCCGACTGGCAGGCCGAGACGAGCGACCCGGGGGAGTTCCTCGACTCGCTGCGCTTCGAGATCGGCGCCAAGGAGGTCTACGTCTTCACGCCGAAGGGGCGCGTGATCGGACTTCCCGCGGGCGCGACCCCCGTCGACTTCGCCTACGCCGTGCACACCGAGGTCGGCCACCGCACCATGGGGGCGAAGGTCAACGGGCGCCTGGTGCCGCTCGAGAGCGAGCTGTCGAGCGGTGACGTCGTCGAGGTGTTCACCTCGAAGAACCCCGACTCCGGGCCCAGCCAGGACTGGCTGAACTTCGTCAAGTCCGCCAGGGCACGCAACAAGATCCGGCAGTGGTTCACCAAGGAGCGTCGCGACGAGGCGATCGAGCAGGGCCGCGATGCGATCGCGCGGGCGATGCGCAAGCAGAACCTCCCGCTCCAGAAGCTCATGAGCCAGGAGTCGTTCGCCGAGGTCGCCGCACAGCTGCGGTACGAGAACGTCTCGGCGCTCTACGCGGCCGTCGGCGAGGGGCACGTCTCCACGCAGTCGGTGCTCGAGAAGGTCGTGGCGCTCGTGCGCGACGTCGACGACGTCGACGAGCCGGCGCTGCCGATCTCCGTGGGCGCCAGGCCGCTGCCGCGCAACAGCGACTCCGGCGTGCTCGTGCGGGGCGCGCCCGACATCCTGGTCAAGCTCGCCCGCTGCTGCACGCCGGTGCCGGGCGACGAGATCGTCGGCTTCGTCACCCGCGGCGCGGGCGTCTCGGTGCACCAGGCGAACTGCCACAACGTGCAGTCGCTCATGCGCGAGCCCGAGCGCATGATCGAGGTCGAGTGGGCGCCGAGCTCGAAGAGCGTCTTCCTCGTGCAGATCCAGATCGAGGCGCTCGACCGGGCGGGCCTGCTCTCCGACGTCACCCGGGTGCTCTCAGAGCACCACGTGAACATCCTGTCGGCGAACGTGTCGACGTCGACCGACCGTCTCGCGCTCAGCCGCTTCGTCTTCGAGATGGGCGACACCACCCACCTCGACCGGGTGCTGAACGCGGTGCGACGCATCGACGCGGTCTACGACGTCTACCGCGTCAGCGACGGCTGAGCTGGTACCTCGCCGGCCCGGGCGAGGGCGCTCGCCCGATCGCCCGCGACGAGTGCGAGGCGGGCCGCGGCGAGACGCTTGTGCGGCATGCGGCCGGATGCCTCGAGCCGGCCTTCGATCTCGTCGTACCCCGTCGCCCCGGTCGCCACGAGCCCGCGCACCGCGTCGACCGCCGTGCGGTCGTCGACCGTGTGGTCGCGCAGCAGGTCGAACGCCGTTCGCACGGGCGTCGTGCACGGGCATCCGCCGATGCGGGTGATCTCGTCGTCGCCGATGCCGACCTCGCGAACCCGCCGCCCGGCCTCGGGCGCCACCGAGACCCGGGCGCGATTCGGCACGCAGAACTCGGCGAGCTGGGGGATCTCGAACGTGGCACCGTGCACCCAGGCCGCGGAACGCCGCTCGATGATGAGCCCGGCCGCGCCCCCGAGCGCACGCGCACGCAGGCTCGGCAGATCGGGCTCGTCGATCGGCACCCAGCCCCGCGCGAGCACCACGAGCTCGCCGTCGAGCCGGGCGGCGCAAAGCTCGGCGAGGGCGAGGTCATCGGTGCCGAGCACTTGCGGGAGTCGGGCCATTGGGCCAGTCTGCGCGATCGCCCGGCGCAGACGACGCGGCCGGGGCGTTCTGTGGAGAACGCCCCGGCCGCGTCACGTGTCGAGGGGGAGTGAGGTCAGCCTCCGACCGCCTTGAGCCAGGCGCGACGCGCCTCGAGCGCCTCGCGCGCAGTGGCGACGGCCTTCGCATCGCCCTTCGCCTCGGCCTCCGCGAGCTCTGCCTCGAGCTTCGCGATCGCGTCCTGCAGCTGCCCGAGCATGCCCTCGGAGCGGGCCTTCTTCTCGGGGTCCTCGCGCTGCCAGCGCTCGTCCTCGAGCTGACGCACGTGCGTCTCGACCTTGCGCAGGCGGTCTTCGACGACGCGGACCTGGTCGCGCGGCACGCGGCCGATCTCGTCCCACTTGCGCTGCACGGCGTTCAGCTGCTGCCGAGCGCGCTTCGGGTCCTGCTCGCCCAGCAACGCCTCGGCCTCGGTCAGCAATTCGAGCTTCTGCTCGAGGTTGGCCCGGTACTCGGCGTCGTCGCGGGCGTCGATCTCGGCTTTGGCGTTGAAGAGCACGTCGCCGGCGGCCTTGAACTTGGCCCAGAGCGCGTCGTCGAGCTTCTTGCCGGCTCGGCCGGCCGCCTTCCACTCGTCGAGCAGGGCGCGGTAGTCGCCCACGGCGTCGGCCCCGCGCGGGGCGAGCGCCTCTGCGCGCTCGATGAGCCGCTGCTTGCGCGTGCGGACGTCGCGGTGCGACGCGTCGAGCTCGGCGAAGAACGCCTTGCGGTGCGTCTCGATGGTCGAGCGCGCGGTGCGGAACCGCTTCCACAGCTCGTTGGCCTCGCCCTTGGGCAGGCGCGGGCCCTCCTGCTGGTGCTTCTGCCAGCGGGCGAAGAGCGCGTCGAGCTCGGCCGAGGTCTGCTTCCACTGCGTCTTCGCGGGGTCCTGGGCGGCGAGGGCCTCGGCCGCCTCGACGATCGACGTGCGCTCGGCGATGGCCTCGGCGAGCGCCGCCTTCGCCTCGGCCTGCTGCTGCTCGGTCAGCTCGGCGGTCGTGCCCGAGAGGGCCTCGAGGCGGCGGCTCAGCGCGTCGAGGTCGCCCACCGCGCGGGCGTCGGCCACGGATGCCTGCAGGGCGGCGACGGCCTTCGCGACATCGGCTGCCGGGGCGCCGCGACGCGCGCGCTGCTCGAGCAGGGTGACCGCGCCCGCGAGGTCGGCGTACTTGCGCTCGAAGTATGCGAGCGCTTCTTCGGGGGAGCCGTCGGGGTACTCGCCGACGGCCCGTTCCCCGTCGGCGGTGCGGACGTAGACGGTGCCCGTCTCGTCGACGCGGCCCCACGGTTGCTGGTCTGATTCGGTCACGGCCTCACCCTGATCGTCAGTCGGATGCCGCCTCTCGGCGGCGATGGCGAACTCCAGCCTATTGCACGCCCGCCGGCCGGTGACGGCGGCGGGGGCACGGCTCACTGCAGCGTGAACGAGTCGATGGTCACCGGCACGGCGGGTGCGCCGTCGCCCGAGCCGTCGGCCGTGCCGGCGTCGATGACGGCGCTGCGCAGCTGGTCGAGTCCGCTCGTGACGGTGCCGAGCACGGTGTAGCCGCCCGCGGCGTCGCTCGGCAGGGTCGTGTCCTCGTAGACGATGAAGAACTGGCTGCCCTGGCTGTACCCGTTGCCCGACTGGCGGGCCATCGCGATGGTGCCGGCGCGGTAGAGGCCGTCCGCCGGCGCGTTCTCGACCGGGCCGTAGCTGTAGCCCGGGCCGCCGGTGCCGTCGCCCGAGGGGTCGCCGCACTGCAGCACGAACAGGCCGGAGGTCGTCAGCCGGTGGCAGCTCACGCCGTCGTAGAAGCCCTGCTGCGCGAGGCTGATCTCGCTCGAGACCGCCTGGGGCGCCGCGGCGCCGTCGAGCTCGACCCCGAGCGGGATGCCGTTGAGGGTGAGCGTTCCGGTCCAGCTGCGGTCCTCGGCGAGATCGGCCGAGGGGACGTCGCCCTGGTTCTGACCCGCCGCGTCGGTCGGCGACGGGGTCTCGCTCGGCACCGCCTCGGGCGCTCCGGGGCCCCCGGAGAAGTAGAACAGCTGCGCCGCGGTGGCGAGCGCGAGCACGACGACGAGTGCGATGCCGGCGATGACGTTGTCGCGGGTGCGGCGCCGCTGCTTGCGGGCGTGCACCTCCTGACGGGCCTGGTACGTGCGAAGCCTGGCGCGCTCCTCGCGCGCCTGCCGGTCGTTCGATGCCACGCTGCTCCTTCTCGGGCCTATTCCCTCACGGGAATGCTGCTGCGAGCCGACTCTACGCAAGGGGCGCGGTCGGTGCCAATCGCGCGCGCGTGCGTGTCGGACGGCGCGGCTACCCTTGATCGCATGGCTGACTCCGGCGCCGCACTGCGGCAGGGCGCGACGCCCCTCGCGGTGCGCATGCGCCCGACGAGCCTCGACGAGGTCGCCGGGCAGCGGCACCTGCTGACGCCCGGCTCGCCGCTGGTGGCGCTCGCCGGCGACCGCCAGGGCACCAGCGGGTCGGTCTCGGTGATCCTGTGGGGCCCGCCGGGCACCGGCAAGACGACGCTCGCCCAGGCGATCGCCCGCAGCTCGGGCCGGCGCTTCGTCGAACTGTCCGCGGTGACCGCCGGCGTGCGCGACGTGCGTCAGGTCATGGAGGAGGCGCAGGCCAGCCGCGACCTCTACGGGCTCTCGACCGTGCTCTTCCTCGACGAGATCCACCGCTTCACGAAGGCGCAGCAGGACGCGCTGCTGCCCGGCGTCGAGAACGGCTGGGTCATCCTCGTCGCCGCCACGACCGAGAACCCCTCGTTCTCGGTGATCTCGCCGCTGCTGTCGCGTTCGCTCCTGCTCACGCTCGAGCTGCTGAGCGATGACGATCTGGGGCTCCTGGTCGACCGCGCCGTGGCCGACCCGAGGGGGCTCGCGGGCGCCTTCGTGCTCGAGCCCGAGGCGCGCGAGGCCATCGTCCGGCTCGCCTCCGGCGATGCCCGGCGCGCGCTCACCGCGCTCGAGGCGGCCGCGAACTCGGCGATGGGCGAGCGCGCGGCGGCCGAGGCGTCCGACACCGAGAGCGAGGCGGCCGAGAGCGAGCCGGCCGAGGGCGACGCGACCGAAGGCGTCGCGCCCGAAGCGCCGG
>JBDIAF010000021.1:0-10980 GCA_039812245.1 Agromyces sp.
AGGGCGAGCGCGGTCGTCGCGAAGCGGGTCTGCACCACCGACCGCTCGTCGGCGAAGGGCAGCAGCACCGCGTCGTCGACGAGGCCGACGAGCGGGCTGTCGGCGTCGCCGATCACGCCGACGGTGCGCACCCGGCCCTTCACGTGCTCGACGAGCTCGAGCACCTCGGTCGTGGTGCCCGAACGGGTGAGGGCCACGATCGCGTCGTAGCCGCGGTCGACGAACGCCTCGGACGCGGCGAAGGCGTCGGTCTGGCCGAGGCCGGCGCGCTCGCGCAGCACCGCGTACGACTGCGCCATGAACCACGAGGTGCCGCACCCGACGACGGCGACGCGGGCGCCGGCCGCGGGCAGCAGCGACTGCTCGTCGCGCATGGCCGCCGCCCTGGCCCAGGTCTCGGGTTGCGAGGCGAGTTCGGCGGCCATGTGCGCGCCGGGGGCGGTGGTGGGGCTGGTGTCGGTCACCGGGGGCTCCTCGGGGTCTTCGCGGCATCCCTCCCGCGAACCCCGTCGCGGCGTCTCCGCGGGGGCGCTGCGCTGGTCATGCGCAGTGGAATGGATGCAAGATTGCTCGTGAGTGATCGTTTCATGCTTGTTGCGATCATGTCAACGCTCAGCCTCAGCGAGAATTGCCGGAATCGAGCGGTATGTATAGACTCCGAACAAATTCCGATAACAATTCGGCGGCGACTCTTGACGGCCTGCGCTCGCTGCGGCCATCATTTCGAGCACCGGATGGTTGGAACTGATCGTTTCACCAGAGGGACATTCACGTTCCGTCATTTCGATGGACTGGATGCACGCACCGTCGCGTGAGGTTTCAGCGGCTGTGCACCACCAACACAGTGAGGAAGCACACATGAAGAAGTCCCACCGGCTCGGCGCTCTCGCGCTCGCGGCCACGGCAACGCTGACGCTCGCGTCGTGCGGGTTCGGCGGCGGCTCGGGCGACGACGCCTCGGGCAAGACCACCCTCGACCTGCTCGTGCCGAGCTACTCCGACAACACGCAGGGCCTCTGGGAAGACGTCATCGACGGCTTCGAGAAGGCGAACCCCGACATCGACGTCAAGCTCGAAGTGCAGTCGTGGGACAACCTCGAGTCGGTCATCGCGACCAAGATCCAGGGCGGCGAGGCCCCCGACATCTACAACGGCGGCCCCTTCGCCGGCTTCGCGGCCGACGACCTCCTCTACCCCGCCGAGGACGTGGTCTCCTCCGAGACCTACAGCGACTTCCAGGACTCGTTCATCAAGAACGCCGAGGTCGACGGCACCGCCTACGCGCTGCCGCTGATCGCCTCGGCCCGCGCCCTGTTCGTCAACAACACGCTGTTGCAGCAGGCCGGCGTCACCACGCCGCCCAAGACCTGGGACGAGCTGCTCGACGCCGCGACCAAGGTCTCGGCCCTCGGCGGCGGCGTGGCCGGCTACGGCATGCCCCTCGGCTCCGAAGAGGCGCAGGCCGAGGCGGCCGTGTGGCTCTGGGGCGGTGGCGGCACCTTCGGCGACGCCACCGAGATCACCGTCGACGACCCGGCGAACCTGCCCGGCGCCGACCAGATCAAGAAGATGATCGACGCGGGCGCCACGCAGGCCGACCCCGGCTCGACCAACCGCTCGCCGCTCATGGACATCTTCATCCAGGGCAAGATCGGCATGCAGGTGGGCCTGCCGCCGACCGTCGGCCAGATCGAGGAGAACAACCCCGAGCTCGACTACTCGATCGTCCCGATCCCCACGGCGGACGGCTCGCCCTTCACCCTCGGCGTCATGGACCAGCTCATGGCCTTCAAGAACGACGACGACAAGAAGGACGCCATCACGAAGTTCTTCGACTACTACTACTCGGCCGACGTGTACGTGCCGTGGGTGCAGACCGAGGGCTTCCTGCCCGTCACCAAGTCGGGCGCCGACGCGCTCTCCGGCGAGGAGTCGCTGAAGCCCTTCCTCGACGTGCTGCCCGACGCGCAGTTCTACCCGAGCACCAACCCCAAGTGGTCGGCCACCGACGCCGCGTTCAAGGCCCTCTTCGGCCAGATCCAGTCGAAGCCGGCCCAGGACGTGCTCACCGAGATCCAGGCGCAGGTCGACGCGGGCTGATCCCCGCCGACCGCTGACAACGGAAGGGTTCGGTGACATTCGCACCATGAGCTCCACCACTGAAACGTCATCGAACCCAGCGGGGGCGGCCACGGGCCGCCCCCGCTCCGGGGGAGCCGAGGGCGGCTCCGCCCGCGGCAAGCCGGGCGGGCGCGACCTCGTCTCCGCCCTCCCGTGGATCGCCCCGGCGCTCCTGCTCATCCTCGGCGTCGTGCTCTTCCCCGCCGGCGTCATGTTCTACAACTCCACCCGCGACATCTCGCAGTCCGGCGTCGACAAGGGCTCGGTCGGCTTCGACAACTACGTCGAGGTCTTCAACTTCCCGTACTTCTGGCCGATCTTCGTGCGCACGATCGTATGGGTCGTCGTGGTCGTCGGCTTCACGGTCGTGCTCTCGCTCGTCATCGCGCAGATCCTGAACAAGGCCTTCCCCGGGCGGCGCATCGTGCGCCTCGTGGTCATCATCCCGTGGGCCGCCTCGGTCGTCATGACCACGATGGTCGTCTACTACGGCCTGGAGCCGTACTTCGGCATCATCAACAAGTTCCTCGTCGACGTCGGCCTCATCGACACGCCGGAGGGGTACGGCTGGACCCGCAACCCCGCGACCGCCTTCGTCTGGTCGATCGTCATCGCGATCTTCGTGTCCCTGCCGTTCACGACCTACACGATCCTGGCCGGTCTCGCGACCGTGCCGAGCGACACCCTCGAGGCCGCCAAGATGGACGGCGCGGGCCCCGCCCGCACCTACTTCACGATCGTCCTGCCGCAGCTGCGCGGCGCGCTCTCGGTCGCGGTGCTGATCAACATCATCAACGTGTTCAACTCGCTGCCGATCCTGAAGGTCATGACGGGCTCGATCCCCGGCTACGACGCCGACACGATCATGACGATGATCTTCAAGTACATCCAGAACCAGCACAAAGTGGACGTCGCGAGCGCCCTCTCCGTCGTCGCCTTCCTCATCGTCATCGTGATCGTCGCGGTGTACGTGAAGGTCGTCAAGCCCACGCAGGAGGTCTGAGCGATGGCCGTCACCGCCCCCGCTTTCGAGACGATCGGCGCACCCCGCAAGCGTCGCTACACCGAAGACCAGGTGCCGTTCGGGCGCGTGCTGCTGCGCATGTTCGCCGGCCTCATCGTGCTCCTGATCTTCATCCTCCCGTACGTCATCATGTTCTTCGGATCGGTGAAGACGAAGGCGCAGATCCGCTCGGTCGATCCCACCTACTTCCCCACGGAGTGGCACTGGGAGAACTACGTCAACATGTGGTCGACGCCCGAGACCCCCCTCGTGCAGAACCTCATCTCGACGATCGTCATCTCGGTGTTCGCCACGCTGCTCGTGCTGCTCGTCGCCCTGCCGGCGGCGTACTACACGGCGCGGTTCCGGTTCCCCGGCCGCATGGTGTTCCTCTTCCTCGTCATCGTGACGCAGATGCTGCAGCCCGCGGTGCTCACCTCGGGCCTGTTCCGGCAGTTCGCGACCATCGGCATGATCGACACCTGGGCGGCGATGATCTTCATCAACGCCGCGTTCAACCTCTCGTTCGCCGTGTGGATCATGCACTCGTTCTTCGCCGGCGTGCCGAAGGAGGTCGACGAGGCCGCGCAGATCGACGGCGCCGGGCGCATGACCGTGCTGTTCAAGATCAACCTGCCGCTCGTGTGGCCGGGCATCGTCACGGCGATCGTGTTCACCTTCGTCGCCTGCTGGAACGAGTTCGCCGCCTCGCTCGTCATCCTCTCGACCGCGGGCAACCAGCCCCTCTCGGTCGCGCTCACGAAGTTCGTCGGGCAGTACGAGACGAGCTGGCAGTACGTGTTCGCGGTGTCGATCGTCGCGATCATCCCCGTCGTCATCCTGTTCATGCTCATCGAGAAGCGCCTCGTCGGCGGCCTCACGGCGGGCAGCGTGAAGTAGCGGAACGCGCTGCGCCCGCGCCCGCGCCGCCCCCGGCCCGGCCCGGCCCGCGAGCGGAGGCCTCCGACACGAGCGGAGGACGATCTGACACGGATCGTCCTCCGCTCGTGTCATTCACCTCCCGAAGGCGGCGGATGCCTCGGCGGCAGCAGTGGCCAGATGCAGCCCCTGCGCCATCGCGAGCCTGATCTCACGTTCGACCGACTCCCAGTGGAACAGGATCTGCGCGTAGTCGAAGCGGAGCACCGTGTAACCCGCCAGCGTGAGCTGCCGATCATGCGCGATGTCGCGTCGCCGCTGCGCGGCATCCCGATGGAACTCGTACCCGTCGATCTCGTAGACGAGGCGCTCGCCGATGAGGCCGTCGACACGGTGTCCGTGCACCTCGACCTGCTGGCGCACGGCGACGCCGATTCGCGCCAGGCGAGCGACCGGGATCGTCTCGATCCCCGAATCGGACAGGAGGGAACTCGCCTCGAGCATCTCCCTCGCGCGACTCGATCGGAATCGGAGTCGACGGAGGACCTCGATCCGCGCGAGTCCCTTGCGCAGCGCGGACTCCCATATGACCAGGGCCTGTTCGTGCGGCAGGCATGCTGCGGCATGGGCGAGTACATTCTCGATCGGCTCGATCAATTCGAGTCGGTGCGGGAGGACCGGGCCGCTCGACCAGTGCCGCACGGCGTGCGGATCCGTGCGCCCGGCGTGTCTCGGCACGGAGATGTGCAGTCGGGAGTCGTCGAAGGTCCAGAGCCCGAGGTGCTTCGCCGCCGATGAACAGGTGAGTCGACCTCCTGCTGCAGCCGCCGCGATGAGCGGATTGTCCGGGGCATCCACCAGGGCGAGCCAGGCGCGGCGGACGCGACGGACCTGTCGTGTCGCGATCGCCTGTTCGATCCGGTCGCGGGTGATTCCGGAGCGCGCCGCATCGGAGCCGTGGCCGATGCCGCCGCGTGAGTGCAGCCAGGATGCGAGTTCCATCCTGGAAGCCTGCAGGATGAGCCGACACCCGCGGAGGGCCGGCTGCGCACCAGTGCAGAACTCCGTAAAGCGGTGAGCTCTGGAGGAGGAGTGCGCGGTGGCCGGCTCGCGGTGCGCGGGAGGATTCCCGCGCGAGCGGAGGACGGATCGCGCCGCGGAGGCCTCCGCTCGTGTCGGAGGCCTCCGCTCGGGCGGGGCCGGTGCGCTCGGGCGAGTGCTGTCGGCGCGGGTACGCGGGCGGGCCGGCCTACCCCCAGTCGACGCCGCGCACGCGGTGGAAGCCCACGCCCATCGCGTCGAGTCGGGCGCCGAAGGCGCCGACCCGCGCCAGGAATCCGGCCTCGTCGCGGCCACCGGTGGCGGCGGGCGACCAGGCGATCTCGGCGATCGACAGGATGCGCGGGAACGCCATGAACTCGACGTCGTCGATCGTGCGGAGCGTCTCGGTCCAGATGGGCGCTTCGATGCCGAGGATGTGCTCGTCGCCGATGCCGTCGACGATCGAGGCCGGGTCCCAGCCGTAGGCCTCCTCGATGGTCGTCGGCCCCTGCGCCCAGTCCTGGCCGAGGCGGTGGCCGAGCGCGTTCTGCGGGTCGTCGACGTACTTCATGTCGAGGTACGCCGCATCGGCCGGCGAGAACACGATGGCTCCGCCCTGCGCGACGAACGAACGGGCGTCGTCGGCCGCGCCGGTGTCGAGCCGCGGGGCGACGTAGTCCCAGTACTGGCCGACGGTGCCCGCCGGCAGCGTGCTCGAGGCGCCCATCTCGTGCCAGCCGATCACCGTCTTGCCCGTGGCGGCGCCCGCGGCGGCGATGCGGTCGACGAGGTCGAGGTAGTCGGCCTCGCTCGTGGCGAGCGACTCGTCGCCGCCGAGGTGGATCCACGGCCCCGGCGTGAGCTCGGCGACCTCGCGGGTGACGTCGGCGAGGAAGCGGTCGGTCGCCTCCCGCCGCTCGGGGGCGGCGCACAGCGAAGAGAACCCCACCTCGATGCCCTCGTACGGAGCGGGCGCGACGCCGTCGCAGTTGAGCTCGGGATAGGCGCTGAGTGCCGCGTTCGTGTGCCCGGGCAGGTCGATCTCGGGCACGACCGTGACGTGCCGCGCTGCGGCGTAGGCGACGATGTCGCGGTAGTCGTCCTTCGTGTAGAAGCCGCCCCCGTCGCCGCCGACCGAGGTCGAGGCGCCGATGCCGGTGAGCTCGGGCCACGAGTCGATCTGCAGCCGCCAGCCCTGGTCGTCGGTGAGGTGCAGGTGCAGCACGTTGAGCTTCAGCATCGAGATCTCGTCGATGTAGCGCAGGACGTCGCCGAGGGGCAGGAAGTGCCGGGCGACGTCGAGCATGGCGCCCCGGTAGCGGAAGCGCGGGGCGTCGACGATCCGGGCGGCGGGGGCGACCCAGCCGCCGTCGGGCACCGAGCCCGCTCCCGCCTGGCCGTGCGCCTCGGGGGGCAGGAGCTGCAGCAGCGTCTGCGCGCCCCAGAACGCGCCGGCCGGCCCGGCCGCCCCGATGCGCACGCCGGCGCCGCCGGTCGTCAGCGAGTAGCCCTCCATCTCGTCGTGCTCGCCCGGTGCCACGACGAAGGCGATGTCGGATGCCTCGGCGGCCGGCCCCGACGAGCGCGCCGGGTCTGCGGTGGGGCCGGCGCCGCCGGCAGCGAGGCCGACGACCGGCAGCTCGTATCCGGTCGCACTGCGGAGCCGCTCCGCGAGAAGCCCGGGTGCGCTGCCGGCGTCGCCCGCGACGACGATGCGGCTGCGCTCCGTGAGCGTGAACGGCGCGTCGCCGGTCCAGGCGAGTCCGACGGGGAGGGGGATGAGGGCCGGCACATCGGCTCCCTTCGGTTGCGGGGCGCAGGCGACGAGCGGCGCCAGCGCGAGGATCAGGGCGAGCTCCGCGGAGCGGCTGCGTCGGGCGGTGGCGCGCATCGGTCCTCGTCGTCGAGCCTGGCGGCGCGAGTCGACGGCGCCGCATTCGTCAGGGGTCTTTACTTCCGGCTCCCATTCTGCCAGTCGAGCGGCTCGAGCAACAGCCCGCGCCGGCGAGGCATCCATTGCTATGCTTGCGGGGTCGCGACTGGCGTTGAGATGGTCACCATCGGGGAGCGACTGGCACGGATCGACCGCACGCCTGGGCCGATACGGATGCCTCGCGGCGCAGTCGCGACGGCAGCACCCATTGCGATCCGCATTGTCAAAAGCAAGGAGCCAGTCTTGACCGAATCGGTCTTCAACGCCCCCCTGTCCGAGGTCGACCCCGAGATCGCCGAGGTGCTCGAGCTGGAGCTCGGCCGTCAGCGCGACTACCTCGAGATGATCGCGAGCGAGAACTTCGTTCCCGTCTCGGTGCTGCAGTCCCAGGGGTCAGTCCTCACCAACAAGTACGCCGAGGGCTACCCGGGCCGTCGCTACTACGGCGGCTGCGAGTTCGTCGACGTCGCCGAGAACCTCGCGATCGAGCGGGCGAAGTCGCTCTTCGGCGCCGAGTACGCGAACGTGCAGCCGCACTCGGGCGCCACCGCCAACGCCGCGGTGCTCTCCGCCATCGCCACGCCCGGCGACACGATCCTCGGCCTCGAGCTGGCGCACGGCGGCCACCTCACGCACGGCATGAAGCTCAACTTCTCGGGCAAGCTGTACAACGCCGTCGCCTACGGCGTCGACCCCGAGACCTTCCTCGTCGACATGGACGTCGTGCGCGACAAGGCCCTCGAGCACAAGCCGCAGGTCATCATCGCCGGCTGGTCGGCGTACCCGCGCCAGCTCGACTTCGCCGCGTTCCGCGCGATCGCCGACGAGGTCGGCGCGAAGCTCTGGGTCGACATGGCGCACTTCGCCGGCCTCGTCGCCGCGGGCCTGCACCCGAACCCGGTGCCCCACGCGGACGTCGTGTCGTCGACCGTGCACAAGACGATCGGCGGCCCCCGCTCGGGCTTCATCCTCTCGCGCGACATGGAGCTCGCGAAGAAGCTGAACTCGAACGTGTTCCCGGGCCAGCAGGGCGGCCCGCTCATGCACGTGATCGCCGCCAAGGCGACCGCGTTCAAGATCGCCGCCTCCGCCGAGTTCAAGGACCGCCAGGAGCGCACGCTCCGCGGTGCGAAGATCCTCGCCGAGCGCCTCACCGCCGACGACTCGCGCGCCGCCGGCGTCGACGTGCTCACCGGCGGCACCGACGTGCACCTCGTGCTCGCCGACCTGCGCAACTCGCAGATCAACGGCCAGGAGGCCGAGGACCTGCTGCACGAGGCCCTCATCACCGTCAACCGCAACGCGGTGCCCTTCGACCCGCGCCCGCCGATGGTCACCTCGGGCCTGCGCATCGGCACGCCGGCGCTCGCGACCCGCGGCTTCGGCGACGCCGAGTTCACCGAGGTCGCCGACGTCATCGCCGAGGTGCTGAAGGGCGGCGCCGACGTGCCCGCGCTGCGCGAGCGCGTGGCGAAGCTCACCGCCGCCTTCCCGCTCTACCCCGGCCTGCAGCAGTAGGCCCGGCGCGCGGCGCCGCACGGCTCCGCCCGCCCGATTCGACCCAGGATGCCTCGCGCCGACGCGATGCGGTTCGCGTACGCGACCGACGCCGGCGCGGGGCATCCGTCGTTCTCCGACGTGTTCCCCAGGAAGGACCCACCATGACCGCGGTGAAGTTGGACGGCGTCGCGACCGCGGCGGCCGTGAAGGGCGAGCTCGCCTCGCGCATCGAGCGGCTGCGCGCGGCTGGCGTCGTGCCCGGGCTCGGCACCCTCCTCGTCGGCGACGACCCGGGCTCGCGCTCGTACGTCGCGGGCAAGCACCGCGACTGCGCCGAGGTCGGCATCGAGTCGATCCGCATCGACCTGCCCGCCACGGCGACGCAGGCCGATGTGATGGCGGCCATCGCCGAGCTCAACGCGGCGCCCGAGGTGACCGGCTACATCGTGCAGCTGCCCCTGCCCCGCGGGCTCGACGAGCACGCCGCCCTCGAGGCGATCGACCCGTCGAAGGACGCCGACGGCCTGCACCCGACGAACCTCGGCCGGCTCGTGCTCGGCATCGAGGGCGAGCTGCACTCGCCGCTGCCGTGCACCCCCGCCGGCATCGTCGAGATGCTCGAGCGGTACGAGGTGCCGATCCGCGGCCGGCACGTCACCGTCATCGGCCGCGGGCTCACCGTCGGCCGCCCGCTCGGGCTGCTGTTCACTCGCAAGGGGCTCGACGCGACGGTCACGCTCACGCACTCGCGCACCGTCGACCTGGCCGCCGAGGTGCGCCGCGCCGACATCGTCGTCGCGGCGGTCGGCGTGCCGCACCTCGTGAAGGCCGACTGGATCAAGCCGGGCGCCGCCGTGCTCGACGTCGGCATCACCCGCGTGCAGGACGAGGAGACCGGCAAGGGCCGCCTCACGGGCGATGTCGACCCGGCGGTCGCCGCGGTCGCCGGGCACCTGTCGCCGAACCCCGGCGGCGTGGGCCCGATGACCCGAGCGATGCTGCTGGCGAACGTCGTGAAGGCGGCCGAGCTGCGGCTCGGTTGAGCGGCTGCGGCTCGGCTGAGCGGCTGCGACCGAGGCTCGGCTGAGTGGCTGCGGCTCGGTTCCTTGCGCTTTGATGCGTCTCGCGCATCAAAGCGCGAGCGCTACGAGCCGGAAACCGCACCCCAGCGGCGCTCGATCGTGTCGAGCACGGCGGCGTAGACCGCGTCCCAGTCGGCGTCGGGCGGTGCGACGCCGGCGAACTCGAGACTCACGGCGCCGTGCACCTGCGCCCAGACCGCCACGGCGTCGCGGGCGACGGCGGTCGAGCCGGATGCCTCGATGGCCGCCTGAAGCGGCGCGAGTGAAGCGGAGGCCGACGCCGGGTCGGGCTCGCAGCCGGCGAAGTCGTCGAGCGAGCCGTCGAACATCAGGCGGTAGAGCGCGGGGTGCTCGCGCGCCCACTCGCGGTACGCGACACCGAGCGCCCGCAGGCCGTCGGGCGCGGCACGGCGCTGCGCCTCGGCGAAGGAGTCGAAGCCGTGCTCGATGACGGCGGCGAGCAGTTCGCCCTTGCCGCCGAACAGCGTGTAGACGGCCGAGGTCGAGGTGCCGGCCGAACGGGCGATGTCGCGCAGGGCGGCCTTGGCGGCGCCGTCGCGAGCCACCACCTCCGCGGTCACCTCGAGCAGGCGTTCACGCAGCGCGTCGTCGTACACCGGGGGTCTTGCCATGTCTCGAGCATATTCGTAACATCGTTTCATAACGACGTTACGGAGAGAGCGATGACGCGAGAGGTGTTCCCCGGGCGCTACACCGCACGGCCCGAGCAGGAGACGATCACGGTGTTCCTCATCGGCATGCGCGCCAATCGCTGGTGGCGGCTGCCGCGCGTGCAGCGCGTCGCGAAGCAGATGCCCAAGATGCTGCGCCACCTGCAGGCGCACCCCGAGGCCGGCATGCTCGGCTTCGAGAGCTGGGTCGGCCGCACCACGATCCTGCTCTCGTACTGGCAGAGCCCCGAGCACCTCCAGCGCTTCGCCGCAGATCGCGAGGCCCCGCACCTCGAGCCCTGGCGCGAGTTCATGCGCACCGCCCTCGGCTCGGGCGACGTCGGCGTCTGGCACGAGACGTACGAGGTGCCCGTCGCCGACGCCGAGTCGGTCTACGCCGACATGCCCGCGTTCGGGCTGGCGAAGGCGACGGCGCACGTGCAGGTCGGCCCTGGGCTGAACACCGCCAGGCAGCGCCTCGGGCGCGAACGCCGGGCCGCGGCATAACTGTTCACGGCGACGCCACGCTCCCGCCATGCGCGCGACGTAGCGTCGCGGCATGCACCGCACGCGCACCGAACCCCGCGAGCGCTCCGGCGTCGTCGCGATCGTCCCCGCGCGCGGCGGCTCCAAGGGCATCCCGGGCAAGAACCTCGCCCCCGTCGGGGGCGTGCCGCTCGTCGTGCGGGCGATCCGCGCGGCGCAGGCCGCCGCCTCGATCGATCGCGTCGTCGTCTCGACCGATGACGA